>JBGSIG010000462.1:0-15600 GCA_041742655.1 Ferruginibacter sp.
AGCCAATCATGATGTCCAGGGTTGAGGACCAGGCAACGCCTGACGAAACCGAGGAATTACGGCGCCGGGCTATGGATCGAATTGCAAAACTGCGTAATTTGTCATTCAATATTAACGCGGCCGATCCGAATAACGAGTTTGAAACGGTACCTGCTTACCTTCGCCGCAATATGGAATTACATAATTCCATAGCCGACGTGGAGAGTTTTTATACCAACTACACCGTAAAGTCTGACGAAAATAACCAGGCAGAAATCAGCACCATCAACACTTTCCTGGAAGGAAAAAATCCCGATTAATTATTTATTGTATTCAGTCGTTTTCAATAAAATAAAACGAACTAATTTGTTTGTGCTTATAGTTTGTATTAAACCCCTTGTTGCAAAACAGGGGGTTTGTGTTTCTTAATTTTTCTTTTCTCCTTCAAAAAATGAAATAGTTAATTTTGAACGGCAGTTATAAAACTGCCATTAAAGAAAAAGAATATCATTAAAGTAAGAAGTGTCTAAAATTATGTTTGCATGGATAACAGTAATCATTGGGTTGTTTTTTTATCAAACAAAGCCGATAAAAATATATTCATACAACAACTGTTAAATAGAAAGGCAACCGGCCAGTTTGCTTTTTTCAATTCACTTAACGGCGTACTTTTTTCTGCCATTACAATCAAAGATTTAATTGAAGAAGAAGAGCGCCACGAATATGTGGAAGTGGCTACAACTGTTAACCGTCACCTGCGTTCTTTATCGGGTGGCGAACAAAAAAAAGCCCTGCTTGAATATTTAGTCTTAAAGCAGCCGGGTTTCATTATTGCAGATAATCCTTTTGATAACCTGGACATTGGTTCGCAGGCATCTTTGTTGACAATGCTGCAGAAAATTGCCGCCGGCATACCAATCATCCAAATGGTGAACCGCACTAAAGACAGCCTTCCTTTTATAAAAAATGCCATCAGTATCCACGATAATAATGATATTACTTATCACGATAGTATTACGGACTTAATTGATACCCATAAGCCCAAAAGCAATGCTGCTGTTAGCGGGCAATTGCCGGTTTCTGATGTGCAATACCACGCTACGCACAATCCATTGATTCAATTTAACAACGTAATAGTGCAATACGGGGAACAGGTAATTGTAAAAGATATTTGCTGGCAAATAAACGCAGGGGAGTTTTGGCAACTGATTGGCCCAAATGGTTCCGGCAAAACTACTTTGCTATCATTGATAACGGGAGATAACACAAAGGGCTACGGGCAGGATATAATACTCTTTGGTAAAAGAAAAGGAAGCGGCGAATCTGTCTGGTCAATAAAAGAAAAGATTGGATATTTTACTGCTGACATGATAGATTTATTTTCCCGGCATAGCAGTGTTGAACAGATGATTGTATCCGGCTTTTTTGATTCCGTTGGTTTGTACTTGAAGCCATCAGACAGGCAGATAAAACTGGCAAAGCAATGGCTTATGTTTATTGGAATGCTGCAGCAAAAAAATAAGGCTTTCCATACATTAACGTTGGGGCAGCAACGTATGGTACTGATTACCCGGGCAATGGTAAAACACCCGCCATTGTTGATATTAGATGAACCTACCGCCGGCCTTGACGATGAAAATGCAACCATCGTAACAGACCTTATCAATAGAATATCAGCAGAAAGGGACACCGCAATTTTATACGTTTCTCACCGAAAGGAAGAATGCCTTTCTCCAAATTTTGTTTATGAATTAATAGCTGATAAAAATGGATCAATTGGAAGGGTTCATTAATATTGCAGCATTAAGTTGGTTTTTAAAGTAGGAGATGTTGCTATAGCAGTTACCCGGTATAATTGAAGGCTTGCGCCAATGCGGGGCTCATTAATATTGCAGGATTGAGTTACTTTTTACAGCAAGAGATGTTGTAATAGCAGATACTCGGCAGGCACAAGCGGAGCCTTGCGCCAAGAGGGGTAGTTTTTAAACCTTGTAATTCTTAATAGCAGATGCTATAGTCAAAAATACTGCAGTTAACTTTTCTTTTTTTGTCAACGGTAGTAATTTACTATTTAGATATTTCGACCTGCCTATTACCATGCCAAGTGTTCTTCCAAACATTAAAATGCAAATCAACCTATATGCAAATATGATAAATAGTGTAAGAATATATTTCACCAGAGCACTGATCGCAAATAATCTATTCATAGCTTCTCGAGGTATAAGAAAATAAAGTGCTACGAGAATAACAACGACAAACACTCCATCAATCAAATTTATCATCCATGTTTGAAGGTCAGGACATGGAACTTCTTCAACTTTAATATCGTCCAAAATTGAGTCTCTATTCTCCATATTTTTTTGGTTTAATAATGTTCAAATAAATTACCCACAACGGTTGTATTTCCGACAGTACGAACATACAAACGGAATAATAAAAGCAGATTTTTGAAAATAGCTATTGGCCATAAATAATTTTGGTAGCTTCCCTATCCTCCGTTGTAATGCAGCACGGCTCGGCCCAGTAAGCTTTTTGTTTGGCCAAAGAGTCATTAAATTCTACCGTGTTATTTTTAAATTTTATATTAAATAAAAAAAACACCATTTTTCCATTTACATTTTTATTAATTGTAAAATGACTGTTGCTTATAACGGCTTTATCATCGGAGGAGGTTGCCATGTTGGTATTTAGCCATGCAATAGGTTTTGTGTTTGTAACAAAGGTGCAACTGTCAAACGTCACCCGGCGCATTCCTTCGCTTTCAATAAGGTACTTGCCATAGCAGGCGGTGTCTTTGTAAGGTTTATCTTCAAAATAGCACTTTACAAAACGGGTCGCATCTGCATCATTTGGTGAGCTATACCCATGCACAATGCTGCCATAAATTTTACACCGGGTAAAACTAAATGACGGGGCTGTTACCCAAATAGACCAATTGGTAATGCCCCAAAAAGTACAATCATTAAATTGGCAATTACTGGCAATACCGCCACCGGTAAGCATTCCACAGCCGGTATTGTTAATAAAACTGCAACTGTCAAATATGCCGTTACTTATGGGGCCAACTTCTGCCTCAATATCTACGCCTGCGCCCGGCGGAGAAAAATAGGCAGATTTTCCTGTGTAATTAAATTGACAATTTTTTGCTGCAAGATAATTTCCTCCTACCCACGATAGACCTTGCCTGCAATTATATTCAAATACGGCGTTGGAAATTTTTATATCATCCTTTTCTGTTGATGTTATATTACTTACAGTAATTCCATCAAGGCCAAAATAGCTGGCATTAATATTTTGAATAAATACTGAGTGAGAATTTTTAATAAATATTCCGTTGTGGGTTAGCTGAATGCCCTTGTCGTCGTAGCCGCCACCAAAAATAATCGACTTATTATTACCATCAAGGGCTAGTGATGTGATTGTAATATTTTTGCAGTTGGTTAATGAAATGCAGTTTCCTATAACGGCGGCATATTTTACAGCCGGGCTAGCAGGATTATTGCCATTGAATATTTTACCTGTTACAGGATCAAAACTTCCCAGTTTTAATTGTGCTGCATATTTTATAATGGTTCCCTTTTCACCTTTTACCGTCATATTTTTAACGTCCTTTAATTCAAGTATGTCAACACCTGTGTAGGCATATTTACTTACATCGCCATTACTGAAAGTTTGCCTGCCTACTATATAATTTCCAATAGGTATGTGCAGTGTTCCGTTGCCGCCACGATCATTAAAAAATTTTGCTGCCTTTATAAAAGCTTCCGTATCATTTGTTTTTCCATCTCCCTTTGCCCCGAAGTATTGTATATTTTTTGTAACTGTATTTTGAGCGAGTACCTGTTTACAATTACTCACGAGACATAATAAAGCTGCACAGCAAAATTTTAGCATTGACAATTTATTTCGTTGGAAGTACATATCATTTGTGAAAAAGGTCATCAAAAATAATTTTCATACAAGTTAATAATCCTGCTACTATTTTCTGTGTTTTGCGTCTTTTAATGTTTTTTACTGTTGAGCAGCAATATGTTGTTTTTATCGCAACAAATCGGATTTAACCGTTATTAAAAACTAAGGAAATAGTAAATTGCCGTTAAGGCGCGGAGACGTTAAGTTATCACGGAAATAAAAATGTCTTAACAACTTAACGGCAAAAGCAAGTAACCTTAACGGCAAAACTAAATACCGTTTTAATTTAATTCTGTTTAAATACATGTTTTCAATATACATTTGTGGCAACAATTGATGTATCAATGAATACAGATTTAAGATTGAAAAGATGTGTTTCAAAAAATAAATTGTAGTGACAAAACAAATCGACAAGGTAACGGCTGCTGGGCTATTTGTTGCTTTAGGAATTATTTACGGCGATATTGGAACCTCTCCTTTGTATGTTTTCAACTCTATTATTAAAGATCGTGTAATAGACGAAACGCTTATACTTGGAACGCTCTCATTGATCATCTGGACAATTACCCTGATAACTACTATCAAATACGTTATACTGGTGTTGAGGGCCGACAACAAGGGGGAAGGCGGCATTTTTGCATTGTTTGCCCTGGTGCGGCGAAGACGAAAATGGCTTGTTGTACCAGCTATGATTGGAGGTGCAGCCCTGCTCTCTGATGGAATTATTACACCACCTATTTCAATTACTTCAGCCATTGAAGGCTTAAAAGAACTTCCCAGTTTTCGGGATCTTGGTAAAGACACCATCGTTTATATTGTATTAGGCATCATTAGTGCTTTCTTCTTTTTACAACAGTTTGGCACTGCAAGTATTGGTAAAATGTTTGGGCCGGTCATGCTAATCTGGTTTAGCATGCTTGCTACTCTCGGGCTGGTTCACATTGCCGATGATCTTTCAATTTTCAGAGCCCTGAATCCTTATTATGCAATTCATTTTTTAGTTGTACACCCGCACGGATTTTGGCTATTGGGTGCAGTGTTTTTATGTACCACGGGTGCTGAAGCGCTTTACAGTGATTTAGGTCATTGCGGAAGGGATAATATTCGCATATCATGGATTTTTGTAAAAGCCTGTCTGCTGATAAATTATTTTGGCCAGGGTGCCAACTTATTAAAACACCACAATTTAAAATTCCTGAGCCCTGAAACAATTCAACTGGAAGGTATCAACGCATTCTATGATCTTATGCCAAACTGGTTTATTGTACCCGGTGTATTGATAGCTACTACAGCGGCCATCATAGCAAGCCAGGCAATGGTTACAGGATCATTCACGCTCATTAATGAAGCAATGCGGTTGAACCTGTGGCCAAAGTTTAAAACAACTTATACTTCAGAAGCAAAAGGCCAAATATTTATTCCAGGCATCAATATGATGTTATATGTGGGCTGTGTAGGCGTAGTGTTGTTTTTCCAGGAATCTACCAGGATGGAGGCTGCTTATGGCTTAGCCATTATTACCACCATGATAATGACAACCATCTTGTTTGCAAATTACCTGGTGTTGCACCGAGTTCAACCGATCTTGATCTATTTGTTTTTATTATGTTATTTTATTATTGAAGTAAGTTTCCTGATTGCCTTGATGGACAAATTTGTTCATGGAGGTTACATCACCATGATAATAGGGTTTTTCATGTTCTCTGTTATGTACATCTGGTATAGGGCAAGAAAGATAAAGAACAGGTATGTGGAGTTTGTACGTATGGAAGAGTATATTCCAAAACTGGAAGAATTGAGTAATGATTCATCCGTGCCAAAATTTGCTACCCACCTGGTGTATTTAACAAGTGCAAATAATCCGAAAGAAATTGAGCACAAGATTATCTATTCTATTTTAAGCGGAAAACCAAAGCGGTCAGATATTTATTGGTTTGTGCATGTAGATACACTGGACGATCCCTATACAAGTGAATATTCGGTGGAGCATGTAATTCCCAACGACATTATCAGGGTAGAATTTCGGCTTGGTTTCAGGATTGCCCCCCGGTTGAACCTGATGTTTAAAAAGGTGGTGGAAGAGTTGGTTTTAAACAGGGAGGTAAATGTTACAAGCCGGTACGAGAGCCAGCAGCGAAACAATATGGTAGGCGATTTTCAGTTTGTGGTGATGGAGAAATTTTTATCCCAGGATAATGAACTTCCGTTTTTTGAGCGAATTATCATGAAATTATATTTCTACGTAAAGGAAATTTCTCTAAGCGAAGAAAGGGGCTTTGGCCTGGAGCAAAGCACCGTGGTGCTGGAAAAATTTCCACTGGTGGTAGCACCCGTTAGTAAAATAAAACTAAACAGGGTGTACCTCGAGGATGACGAAGAATAATTTAATCTAAATTTCCCGCCGATAATGTAAGGCAGCAAGATATTTTGAATAAAGGCATAATTGAAAGGTTTCGGCTTTGGCAGATGAATAAAACCGTTCAAAAAATGTTCTTAGGGTATTTCAGATTTTCACTTTTACATTGCAGTATATGAAAAGCATTACTGTTGCTGAACTTTGGCAACTGATAAATAGCAAAGAAGATGTTCAGTTGATTGATACAAGGGAGCCTTATGAACACGAGGCCTACAATATCGGCGGTACATTAATTCCGTTAGGTGATATCACCAAACAAATTCACCTGATTGACAAACAAAAGCCGGTAGTATTGTACTGCCGCATCGGCATCCGAAGCCAGGTTGCCATACAACGTTTGCAGGAAAAATTTCCCTTTAAAAACCTCATCAACCTTGCAGGTGGCACAGAAGCATGGAAAAGGCAATATCCTCAATAAGGCTGATCCATTTATTTGCAGTAATTTTCACCAACAAATTTCGAGACTTTGGCCACTGCCGAAAAAAATAAAGGATAATAAATTACTTGCTCCATGTCGTCAACAATTGTATATATCATCATCGGGTACCTGGTTTTGCTACTGGTGGTATATTTAGTGCAGGAGCGGTTTATTTTTAAGCCCGAAAAACTGAAGCAGGATTTTGAATATAAATACGATGCGCCGTTTAAAGAATTATTTTTTGATATAGAGCAGGGCGTGCGTATCAACGGGCTTCATTTTTATGTGCAAAAACCATTGGGCCTGATATTATATTTTCATGGCAATTCAAGAAGCATAAAAGGTTGGGCAAAATACGCCAAAGATTTTTACAGGTACCAATATGACGTGGTACTGGTAGATTACAGGGGTTTTGGCAAAAGCACCGGAAAGCGCAGCGAGAAAGACATGCACAGCGACATGCAATTTGTATATGATACGCTTTCAGCCACCTACCACGAAAATCATTTAATAGTTTATGGAAGAAGCCTCGGCAGCGGATTTGCTGCCAACCTTGCCGCCGAAAACAAACCACGATATTTAATTTTGGACGCACCTTATTTTAGTTTTAAAAAAGCAGTAGAACGTTTTTTGCCAATACTGCCGATGCGGTTTGTGTTGCGTTTTCATATGCGCACAGATAAATGGATAACAAAAGTAAATTGTCATACCTATATTTTTCACGGCACCAACGACTGGCTGATACCAATCAGCAACAGTGAAAAATTGCAGGCACTGAGTCCGAGAAAAATAACAATAATGCGCATAGAAGGCGGCGGGCACAACAACCTCCCTTCCTTTCCGGAATACCATAATTTTATCAGGGATATTTTAGCACCTTGATGTTGTAAGGCGATTAAAAACTTTTTTAAATGAAGAGCATAAAAAGGAAAACAGTTTTCACTTGGTTAAAATGGTTGGTATTTTTATATGTATTTATCGGTGTCGCGCTGTTTTTTTTGCAGGATTATTTTTTGTTTCATCCGGTGAAACTGGCACGGGATTATCATTACCGGTTCGATACTCCCTTTGAAGAAGTGAATATCCCTTTTGACAAAACCGATACCATCAACATGATAAAATTTTTTCCTGCTGATACAATCCGAAAAGGAGTGGTTATTTATTTTCATGGAAATAAAGGTAATATAGGCCGCTACGCAAAATTCGCCGACAATTTTACCAAACACGGCTACGAAGTATGGATGGAAGATTACCCGGGTTTTGGCAAGAGTACCGGACTTAGAAATGAAGAAATATTATACCTGGAGGCAGCAAAAATTTATGCAATTGCAGCTGAAAAATACGCAAAGGAACAGATAGTAATTTTTGGAAAATCATTTGGAACCGGTGTTGCTGCCCAATTAGCATCGGTAAAAGAATGTAGCCAGCTAATTTTAGAAACACCCTATTACAGTATCCCGGATTTATTTAATTGTTATGCGCCAATATACCCCGCACTAAATATGACGAACTATAAAATTCCTGTTAATGAATTTTTGCAAAATGTAAAAGCACCAATTACCATCTTTCATGGAACAGATGATGGCGTAATACCCTATCGGTGTGCTGTGAAAATAAAGACAGTTTTAAAACCAACGGATGAGTTTATAACTATTGAAAATGGAAACCATCATAATCTAAATGATTTTGCATCGTTTCATCAAGAGCTGGATTCGTTGCTAACGAGATAGAATTATTTTATTGTTCGGAGAGGCGAACTGTTTTTTTGCCAACACTTAGCTGATAAGTACCGCCAGTTTTTAGTGCATAGTTCTCTTTGCCATGGCTTACCGGGAAATTAAAGCAGACGGGATAATCATAATCTTTTACAATATCGTTGATTACTTCGTCGAAGCTTTTGCCAAATGGTCGATCGGTATCTTTCATATCGGTAAAACCACCAATAACCAGCCCGGCAAGATGATCGAATTTACCGCTTCGTTTTAACTGGTATAACATGCGGTCGATGCCGTACATGTATTCGCCAATATCTTCTATAAAAAGTATTTTATTTTTTGTATTAATGTCAGACTTTGTGCCGGTTAAATGGGCCAGTAAAGAAAGGTTGCCACCAACCAATTCGCCTGTTGCGGTTCCTTGTTTATTAAACGAATGAGTAGGGCAGGAGTACTTATTTTTTTTACCAACCAGCATTTTTTTTAATGACTGTACAAATTCGTTTTCACTACCGCCGTCATTAAATGCTGCCGCCATCGGGGCATGTATACTGGCTATTTTACAATTGGTGTAAATATGAGCATGTAAAACAGTAATGTCACTAAAGCCAATGATCCATTTTGGCTTTCTTTTAAATTTTGTAAAATTAAGCTCATCAATTATCCGTCCAACGCCATAGCCTCCACGGCCAAATAAAATAGCATTGATGCTGTCATCATCCAGCATAGCCTGTAGTTCATTTAATCGCTCTTCGTCTGAACCTGAAAAATAATTGGCAGACTTACTACCCAATGTTTTTCCTACCATGACCTGGTAGCCCCATTGTTGCAAAGTTTCAATGCAGGTCTGGGCTTTTTCTTTGGCCATATATCCGGCAGGACACGTTATGCCAACGGTGTCGCCTTTTTTGAGGTAAGGTGGAGTTTTTATCATTTTGTTTCAATTAAAGTACATTCATTTAAATTGACCATCAATTTATGGCTTACTCCACATTTTAATGCAAAATTATTTTTCTGATGGCCTACCGGAAAATCAAAACAAACAGGGTAATTATATTCTGCTACTTTTTCCAGTACAATTTCCTCCAGGGTTTTTCCAAATTCTTCTCCTGCGTCGTCTTTTTTTATTTTAAACCCACCAATAATCAGCCCGTGTAAATGATTGAGTTTCCCGGTTCTTTTTAAATTCCAGAACATGCGATCGATGCTGTATAAATATTCACCCGTGTCTTCCACAAATAAAATTTTATTGAAGGTGTTTAAATCGCTTGCACTGCAAGCTAAAGATTCAATGGTCTTTAAATTTCCTCCAACTAAAACACCCTTTCCGACACCCAATTTATTTTGAGTATTGGACACAACCGAGTAACTCATTTTGTCGCCAATCAAACATCTATTAATGCTTTCAATACATTCTTTTTGTAAGGGCTCAGCCAGCGCCCAGTCATCAGGAAAACTGTTGCACATTTTTGAGTGAATGGAAGCAATTCCGTAATTTTTGTTAAGGTGACTGTGCATTACCGTTATATCACTAAAGCCAACTATCCATTTTGGTTTTTTTACAAATTCGCTGAAGTTAAGTTTGTCAATTATTCTCACCATACCATACCCACCACGGGCGCATAAAATGGCATCAATTTTTTTGTCATCCAGCATCTGTTGAAAATCAGTGAACCTTTCTTCATCGGTACCGCCAAACGTAAAATACTTTTTACCAATAGTGCTGCCGATGTTTATTTTAAATCCCCATTCCTTTAATTTATTTACCGCTGGTTGAATTTCTTCGAGGGTGATATAACCTGCAGCACTGGTAATACCGATAGTGGATCCCCATTTTAAGTAGGGCGGAATTAACTGGTTACCATCCCGCTCTTTATACTGATTGCCTTTTGCAAAGCCTTGAAAGGATGCGGCGGCCGGCACAATAGCTGATAAAAATTTTTTACGGTTCATACATTTCCCTTGTTTTGATGCTGGTGTTGGAACGTTACATATCAAAACCCATTCCGCCTTGTAGCGCTTTTTGATATTTACGCAGATCAAATTTATAATACCATGGAGCTTTGTGTGGAACTCCTTTTTTTGTTTCATCCAATCTTTTTAAAATACCCGTGCCAAGTATCTTACGTTGAAAATTCCTCCGGTCAAGTTTCTTGTCTAAAATTGTTTCATATAATTTCTGTAATTCAGGCATGGTAAATTTGTCGGGTAATAAGTTATAGCCAACAGGATGGTTATTTAACTGCACTTGTAAATGCTCCAGTGCTTTATTCAATATTTCACGATGATCAAGCAACATTTCAGGAATATCATGAATATTCATCCATTCACAGGCGGTAGAAAATACATCCGCTACTGGTTGCACTTTTGAAAAATCAACTAAAGCTGAATAGCCTACAGTAATAAAGCGCTCGAACATCCAGCTTTCTTTAGAGGTTGACCCTATCGTTTTCAGAAACTGGCTGTTTGTTTTTCGGTTAGATCTCTCTGGTGCGCTAAATACGTGAAATTGTTGCATGTAAATTTCATCAAGGCCTGTTCTTTGTTTCAGGATTCGTTTTGCGGCCTCATCCATATGTTCCTCCTTTTTTATGAAGCCGCCCGGTAAAGCCCACATATCGGCATACCTTGCATGCAGTAGCAATGCTTTCAGTTCATCGTCATGAAATCCAAAAATGACGCAATCTAGTGAAATGTGGCGCAGGTATTTCTCGTGCCCTTTTAAGTAATGATCTTTCAATTCCTTTTCATAACTCATACCTATAAAAGTAAAGGGCAATGCGGAGAATAAAAATAATTTTTTTTAATCGTACAAAATAAAATTGGCTTACGTTAAACCAATGCGACATTAAACAAAAAGTACCTATGCAACCTTACGGTAACTTTCCAAACGTAAAATAGAAATTGAATTGTAAGAATCTTTTATGTGCATCAGGAAAGAAGTCACACATAAGCAAGAAAAGGCGGCTCGGGGAGGGAAGGCGGATGACTATATTATCGTACATTGATATATAACATTTCGTGACCGCTAAAAAAATTGGCTTTTTTGTTTGTTTGGGTGTTGTACACGGTTTAGGTAAATTTGCAGCGCTTAATGCTGGCTTAGGGTATGAAAAGGCATGTGTTAAGTACAAAGAATAAAAATTATGATTGATCCTAAAAGATATTTAATTACTGCGGCTTTGCCTTATGCCAATGGCCCTGTGCACATCGGGCACCTGGCTGGTTGCTACTTACCTGCTGATATTTACGTGCGTTATTTGCGGGCACAAAAAAGGGATGTAAAATTTATTGGCGGCAGCGATGAGCATGGTGTGCCCATTACCATTCGTGCCTTAAAGGAAGGAATTACCCCCCAACAGGTGGTGAATAAATTTCATGCATTGATTAAAGAAAGCATGAAACAAATGGGTATTTCTTTCGACATTTATTCCCGCACATCTAATCCGGTTCATCACAAAACGGCGGCTGATTTTTTTAAAAAAATGTATGATGAGGGTTTGTTTGAAGAAAAAGAAACAGAGCAATATTATGATGAAACAACAAAAACATTTTTAGCCGACAGGTATATTATTGGAACCTGCCCCGTGTGCGCCAATTCCAATGCCTATGGCGACCAATGTGAAAAATGTGGCACAGCGCTTTCGCCCGAACAATTAATCAATCCAAGAAGTGCATTAAGTGAAGCAACACCGGTAAAAAAGAAAACGAAACACTGGTATTTTCCGTTGCAGAATTATGAACAATGGTTAAAAGAGTGGATCATTGAAGGGCATAAGGAATGGAAAAACAATGTATTTGGGCAGTGTAAAAGTTGGCTGGATAATGGCCTGCAAAGCCGCGCCATGACAAGGGATAGCAACTGGGGTATTAAAGTACCGTTACCTGATGCGGAAGGAAAGGTATTGTACGTTTGGTTTGATGCACCCATCGGATATATTTCGGCAACAAAAGAACTCACGGATAATTGGGCCGATTACTGGTGTAGGGAGGATACCAAACTGGTTCATTTTATCGGGAAAGACAATATTGTTTTTCATTGCATTATTTTTCCTGCAATGCTGAAAGCGCATGGTGGTTTTGTATTGCCCGACAATGTACCCGCCAATGAATTTTTAAATATCGAAGGTGAAAAAGTGAGCACAAGCCGCAACTGGGCAGTTTGGGTAAATGAATATATCAAAGATTTTCCCGGCTGTGAAGATGTGTTGCGGTATGTTCTTTGTGCCAACGCACCGGAAACTAAAGACAATGATTTTACATGGAAAGATTTCCAGGACAGAAACAATAGCGAACTGGTAAGCATCTTTGGCAATTTTGTCAATCGCACCTGGGTGCTGATGCATAAATTGTGTGGTGGAAAAGTACCAGTGCTGCATGAAGATATTTTAGATGATACCGACAGAGCATTGGTAGAAGATATTGGCAAGGCAAAAGATAATGTAGAAAGTTTATTGGAGGAATTTAAATTTAGAGATGCTTTGTTTGAGGTGGTTGATTTAAGTAGAAAGGGCAATAAGTATATGCAGGAAAAGCAACCCTGGATAGTTGCGAAGCAGGTAGCGGACGATGGGCAAACAACAGTGGATGCGCAAAAAAGCATTGACAACTGCTTACATTTTTGCCTTCAATTAACGGCAAACCTTGCTATTCTTATCAATCCTTTTTTACCAGCCACTGCCCAAAAAATGATCGGCATGATGAAAGTGGTTGATAAAATGCTGGATTGGCAGAATGCCGGAAAAGTAAAATTATTAAGCGTAGGATATAGCTTAAGAGAGCCGCAATTATTGTTTAGAAAAATAGAAGATGTAGAAATAACAGAACAGGTACTGAAATTGAAAAGCGGCCTGGTAAAATCTGCCGGTGAACAAATACAAAATATAGTTGTGGAAGAAAAAAGTACTGAAATAGAAAGCGCAAAGCCTGAAATCACTTTTGATGATTTTGCAAAGATTGATTTAAAAGTTGGTACCATTTTATCAGCAGAAAAAGTTGCAAAGGCAGATAAATTATTAAAACTGGAAGTTGATCTTGGATTTGAAAAACGAACCATAGTAAGCGGCATAGCATTGCACTTTGAGCCCGCGGCAATTGTGGGTAAACAGGTTACAGTAGTTACCAATCTTGCCCCCAGAAAAATGCGTGGTATAGAAAGTAATGGAATGATTTTGATGGCTGAAGATGCCGATGGCAAACTAAAGTTTGTAAACCCAGATGAGGCGGTAAAGAATGGTAGTGGCGTAAATTAAAAATGCGGGTGACGGCTTAGTGTGAATGCTTACGTCGCACAAACGCTTGCAATGATATCAACGCAGGTTACGGTAATGTTTGCCTGCAGTTTGCAAAAATGCTTTCATGTTTATTATCAAACTATCTGCAATAGCAAATGAACCATTGTGCAGCAGGTTATTTTTTTTGCCGGCATCTTTTTTATAATCGTAACAATATAAAGCTTTACCCTCTACTGCGTCAAACCCAAGTACATACTCATCATTAATGGCCTGGAAAACGGCACTATTTAACTTTGTAAAAACAATTCTGTTTTTTTGTAATACTGTATCAGTAAGATTTACGCCATAACTCACAAAGCTGTCCTTTAAAGCGCCAAAATGTAAAAAGGTATTAATAATATCTAACTGGCTAACAGGGGATGAAATATTTACCTGGTTCTCTTTGGCGGGATCGTAAATAAAAAGCGGTATTCTAAAACTGGCTACCTCGTCTACCTTTATATTTTTATTATCAGGCTGCGCCCAGTGATCGGCACAAAATATAAATACAGCATTTTTATACCATGAGTGTTTTGATGCTTCCACGAAAAACTGTTGCAGGCAATCGTTGTAGTACTGCATGCTTTTCATGGGCGGGGTTGAATTCTTATACGGGAATCGGTTATTGAAAGTCTTGGGGGTATCCCATGGATAATGGGTAGAAATATTATACTGCACTGCAAAAAAAGGCTGCCTCATTGCGGCAAGTTTCTGTTGCATAAAATTCAGTACATATTCATCATGCAGGCCCATGGTGTGGTGTTCCATTTCGTCATTTCCTGGTATGTCTTGCCTACAAAAATATTGCTGAATGCCCAGCCATTTGCAGCATTTGGCAAACCCAAAATCATCGTAGCTGTCACCAATAAAAAATGCGGAACTATAATTATTTTTTGCCAATACGGTTCCTACAGATGTGCGGCTTAGTGAAGTATAACTTGAATGATATAAGGGCACATCGGTAATGGTCGGCAAGCCTGCGAGTATAGCCGTGATGCCTTTGTTGGAGTTGTAAGAATAGCTAAACGCATTGCTAAAATAAGTGCTCTTATTCACAAGGCTGTCTAAAAATGGCATGATTACTTTATAAGGACTGGTAGCTTCAAAGAAATCCGAAGGCACACTCTCCATGATAAAAAGAACAATATTTTTTTGAGAAAAAGAGTCGGGAGCATTTTTTTTATAAATAGTGAATAAGGAATGCTCCTGTACCGTTGACATATAATTCATGTTGGGTATAATCGCCTCGTTTTGCCGGTACATTGAATAAAGAAAACAATAAAAGGAATTTTGTGCAAGTGGTAATTGAACTGCTTCCAACTCCGTTAAAGGATAGGTAGGCAGTAATTTTTTAGGGCCGCTTAGGTAAAACAGGCTTACAAAAATTAATAATAGAATTGCGACCGCAGGAAAGCGGTTTTTCCAAATACCGGGGGTTACAATTTTTAAAATGTTGCTATAAACAAACCACGCTATAAAAGCAATAGCGGCAATTGCAGCAACAGCAACAAGTAAAGTTTTAGATGTTCCATTTGCAAATGGATTTCTTAAAACATACAACAGGACTGCATCAGCACGCTGAAGATGAAAACGGTAATAGAAGATATCAATGGCATTTAAAAAAATTAAGAATGTATTGGCAAAAGTAAATAGCGCTAAAGTGGCTCCCCGCACAATTTTATTATGTAGTAATTTGCCCGTGGCGGCGCATAAAAAAAATAAAGGAAGATTGATAAGTGCAATGCAAACAGCGTCATATAGCAATGACCACTTTATAATAAACAAAACATTCATAAAGCCCTGTGGCGACCATCCGTTAGCGATATGGTAATTGTACACTAAGAAAGTACATTTTAAAACGCATAGTAAAATGTATAGCTTTGATAA
>JBGSIG010000463.1:0-2353 GCA_041742655.1 Ferruginibacter sp.
CAACAGAAAGATTGCAGGTGGCGAAGCAAATGGAAACATCTGTTGAAACAGAACTTCTGAACAAATGGTATCCTCAATGTTATGATACCTTGTATGGTGGTTTTCTTTCCACCTTTACATTTGATTTTAAGCCCACCGGAAAGCAGGATAAATTTATAGTTACACAGTCCAGGCACGTGTGGACTACATCGAAAGCATCGGAACTGTACCCGGAAAAAACGTACTATTTGTATGGTGCAAAACATGGATTTCAATTTTTAAGAGATGTGATGTGGGATAATACTTATGGCGGATTTTACAACCTTTTTGACAGGCAGGGCAATAATAAAAGTAACCCAACCGCACCGAAAGACGCATACGGCAATGCTTTTGCCATCTATGCTTTAGCTGCTTACTACAAAGCATCCGGCGATACCGCTGCACTTGAGCTGGCACAAAAAACATTTTTATGGTTAGAAACCCATAGCCACGATGCCAAATATGGTGGCTACTACATGCATTTAAAAAAAGACGGAACACCGGTTGTAAGAGATACCAGCGTGCCCTCTACTTCTGATTTAGGATATAAGGACCAGAATTCATCTATTCATTTATTAGAAGCGTTTACAGCATTGTACCAGGTGTGGCCCGATGAATTGGTAAAAACTCGTTTGACGGAAATGCTTTTTTTGATAAGAGATAAACTGATTACTAAGGAAGGTTATTTAATTCTTTTTTTTCAGCCAGATTGGACGCCGGTTTCATTCCGTGATTCTTCCGAAGCGTACATTCTGCAACAGCGGCTCGATTATATTTCTTTCGGGCACAATATTGAAACCACCTACCTGATGCTTGAAGCATCTGATGCACTCGGTTTAAAAAATGATACATTGACGGCGATTGTTGGCAAACGTATGGTGGACCATGCATTAAAAAATGGTTGGGATAACAGTCTTGGCGGCTTCTACGATGACGGGTATTATTTTAAAGACCGGGACACCATTACCATTACACGGCCAGGTAAAAATTGGTGGCCGCAGGCAGAAGGCATGAATACGTTATTGCTGATGGCGGATGCATATCCAAAAGACCCAATGCAGTATTATGATAAGTTTAAAAAGCAATGGCAGTACATTCAAACCTATTTAATAGATCATGAGTATGGAGGCTGGTATAGCGAAGGACTTGATCATGCGCCAAAAGTAAGAACCGGCCTGAAAGGACAGATATGGAAAGGGACCTATCATAATTTTCGTGCCCTCGACAATTGTATAAAGGAATTAAGGCGCGGTAAAGAAATTGACAAAGAATGAGACGCTTGATTCCATAGTTTATATTTCATAAATTTATACGAAGCGCCAAAAATTATTTATGAAAAAGTATCGTGAAACGCCCATTGAAATAAGTAAAGAAGAGTTTACAAAAATTGGTTACAAATTAATAGATGCTGTTGCTGGTTTCAATGATACGGTAAATGACAAACCTGTTACCACCGGCGAATCTCCAAATCAAATACAGGATATTTTAGGCGCTGCATCACTACCAGAAGATGGAACGGCAGCAGCAGAATTATTTTTAAAGGCGGCTGATTTATTGCTGAATCATTCTTTACTCAATGGCCACCCCAAATTCATGGGTTATATTACTTCTTCGCCGGCGCCCATTGGCGCTTTGGCCGATTTGTTGGCTGCTGCTGTTAACCCGAATGTCGGCGCCAATATTTTAAGTCCGATGGCCACAGCAATTGAAAAGCAAACTGTAAAATGGTTGGCCGAATTTATCGGTGTTGCTTCTACCTATAGTGGCCTTTTGGTTAGTGGCGGAAATATGGCAAACTTCACTGCATTTTTGGCTGCAAGAACTGCCAAAGCACCGGCTGGCTTTAAAGAAAATGGTTTGGTGAACAGCGATGGTGAGATGGTATTGTATTGTTCAAAAGCAACACACACCTGGGTTGACAAGGCTGCTGCGTTGTTCGGTCACGGCACCAAAGCTGTTCGTTGGATAGCAACTGATGCAGGTAACAAAATGGATATAGAAGTTTTATCTCAAGCAATTGAAGCCGATTTAAAAAATAGTAAAAAGCCGTTCATGGTTATCGGAAATGCAGGAGATGTAAGTACCGGCGTGGTAGATGATCTTTCTGCAATAGCAGCTGTTTGCAAAAAGTATGATCTGTGGTTTCATATAGATGGAGCCTACGGAATTCCTGCGGCAGTAATTCCTGAACTTAAAAATATATTTCAGGGCATTCATGAGGCTGATTCTATTGCGCTTGATCCACATAAATGGTTGTACGCTCCGCTTGAAGTGGGTTGTACTTTAGTAAAAAATCCTCAGCACTTAATTGACACTTACAGTTCGCATCCCGTAT
>JBGSIG010000464.1:0-6726 GCA_041742655.1 Ferruginibacter sp.
GCTAAATTGCTTACCCCTCCGGAAGGTGATCCTGGTGGCAAATTCCCTGTTTTGGGATATAATGCAGGAAGGCTTCCAACCGTCATTATTGCCGGGGATAAACTGGAAGACCTTCATTTAATTCATGGTTCCTGCAGAAAAATACATGGCAACGGTGATGAATCTTTTCGGCATGTTGATAGCCTCATTAAAAAAAACATTGCGGTTGCAGACCTTGCAAAACGTCCGCAGCAATTGTTTTTGACAGGCGACCAAATTTATGCAGATGAAATTCCCAGGCTGGCATTGCCATTTATTAATGAACTGGGCACACAAATTTTTAATGATAAAAAAGAAGAACTAATTCTTGAAGTCAATGGACCAGCAATAAATAAAAGTTTTCCTGCCGATATGCAGCACTTTCCACCCGGAGGCAGGCAACATGTACAAAATAAAGTGGCCATGTTCACCGGCAATGGAACATCCTCTCACCTGTTCTCATTTCCTGAATTTTGTGCAACCTATTTATTCTTTTGGTCGCAGGATGTGTGGCCTAAAGATCTTGTGCTGATGCTGACTGAATATAAAAAAGCAGCGTATGATGATGCTATTGGCAGCTTCCATTACTATTTCCTGGTAAATATTTTAAAAGACCTGGCTGAAGAAATGGTAGCACTTACTTTCCCGGGCAGTACAGAAGAAGAGACCGGTAAGAAAAAGAGCCTGGTAAAAAAACTGCATGATGATTTTGCCAGTGCTACGCTTCCCATTGCAACAGAAGAAATAAACAATCTTATCACAAAATGGCAGGTATACAGTACCGTGAGTGGCTTTGACGATGTGGTTAAAACAATGAAGATTGCAAAAGGGCTGAGTGAAGAGGAACAAAAAGTACTTAGTTCTATCTACTCAATGGAAGGTGTGCTTTCTGAAAGTAAATCATCCGTTGATTTTATATTAGCACTCCCTTTTGCCCGGCGTGCACTCGCCAACATTCCTACCTATATGATATTTGACGACCATGAGATGACGGACGACTGGAACTTTTCACATTTTTGGAAGAACCGGGTTTACACAGCACCGATGGGTGTGCAGGTATTGAGAAACGGCATGATGGCTTACACCATCTTCCAGGATTGGGGCAATGTGCCAATTGAATATCCCTACGAATTATTAAAGGGCACTGTTTCAGGAACTGACCTTGAAACAAAGGAGGCGAACTATAAAAACACTTTCAAAAAAACAAAGGGTAACAAACTTGACCTGCTTAAAAAAATAAGTGAGTATGGCAAAGCAATGGCCGCCGGCAGCCAGCCTGAGAAGCCCGGTGCGGTTGCCAATGCAATGGATACATTGTTATTAGTGGGAGAAAAAACTCCTGCTGCGGATAGTTTTGTAACGCCCGTTCGCTGGCATTATGATATTACTACCGGCAGCGCACACACGTTTTTCTTAGACACAAGAACAAGGCGTGAATTTGATGAGTTTACTGCTGCCACAGGCTTGCTATCGAAAGAAGCAATGGATGACCAATTGCCGGAAAGAATTACTCAGGATAATTATCCTGTAGTATTTGTAATTTCCCCGGTGCCTGCGCTGTCATTGCCTGTGATAGAAGAATTTGCACAGCCGCTGGTGGGCATGCTTGAAAGCGGCATCAATGATAAAGGTATTGGAGGAGCTCCAATCGGTGCCATCTCCGGAGCGTTGAAAAGAGATACGGAAGCATGGGGCTTTTCTGATAAGCATTTGGAAATGTTGCTGGCCCGGCTTGCCACTTTTAAAAAGGTGGTTATCCTCTCCGGCGATATACATTTTGGCTGTACCACTTATGCAGATTATTGGAAACAGCGAAAGAAAGATAACCATGCCCGTATTGTGCAATTGGTTTCAAGTCCATTTAAAAATGGATGGGATTTAGATTTCATTTTATTAAAAAGCGGTTTTGCTCAAAGATTAATTGCAGGCTTTGATTTTGAATTTGAAAAACACGGGTGGCTGGATAAAGAATTAAAAACAAAAGGCCGCATGGCGCCACGTCATCGCATGCGCATAAGACGAAATCCTGCTGTGCTTCCCAGGCAAGGCTGGCCTGCAGGCACTACGATTGAACCTGAAGAACCCGATTGGGTTTGGCGTTTGCGTATAGCCGTTGACGAGACCAACTATGAAGATTTAAATCCTCCTGATTTTCCGCTTAAGATTGAAACTGACTTAGGTGAAGAAACAGCCACTACCACAAAGGATGCAATGAAGGCTACAGTGTTGCAAATGGCTAACCGCCACAATTCATTATTAAAGCTAGGCCGCAGTAGGCGCATTGTTTGGCAGCCGCATATTGGTCATATCTTCTTTACAAAAATTGGTGATGACGCCACAAAGTTTGCAGTAAATCATGAGTTTCATTATACATTAAGAACAGATGGATTTTTAAACTCCGATACTTCACCGGATTTCGACAATCCCGGTAATGTATTAGCCGGGCCATTTACATTGCACACCATAAATATGGATGTAACAGCAGAAGAACTTGAACCACCAACAACATTGAATCATGTGCCGGAATCAAACGCAGTTGTATAAAAATTAAAAGAGCAACAATGGGTGAATTTTTAAAAGATGCCGTAACGTATTTGCATGATATACTTGCTCCAATCGCCAATAAATTAGGCGATCCGCAATCAAGAGAAGAATTTCATCGTTCCATCGGCTACCCGGCAGATTCAAACACAGCGCCAACCTTTCCCGATGGCTCTGCCATGCAAAAATATATCGACAGTGAAAAAGAAGAAGAAGAGTCTGTGTTGTTTGCTGAATCAATGGAAGAAGTGGCACAAATCATTGAATCATTGCGCAGCATGTATCAAACCGGTGCGGCTACTTATTATTCAATCAACCCAGGCGATGCAGACAGGGCCGAACAAATTCAATTGGCTATTTCAGAACTCATCACCCTCACCATCAACATTTTTACGCTTGATTATTTCAGGCTGCGTCATCCTACATTACATGCATGGCTTGTTATCTCCGGCATTGTGGATGAAATGGGCCAGCGTGCAGGCGGCGCTGGGTTTTTAGGAAAAGTTATTTTAAATGATTTAAAAGAATTTGGCAGGGGGGCAAAGTTAAAAGATGAATCAACGACGAACAATTTTATTCAAACGATGGGCCTTGTAATGAGTGCCCTGAAGTTTAAATTGCTTGGTAAAAAAGAACTTTACCTGAGCGGTGGTTTTGAAACTTATACAAAATCCATTTCGCCTCATGCTGATATTGCTTCTAAAAGTGAACTTTCGTTTGCATGGTTTATAGAAAAGGATGATAAAACCAAAGCTGATATTTATGCTACACTGGGATTGATTCCCAGGAGCCGCTCCGGTGGAGGTTTTTATGCCAAGCTAAATGTGCCTGCTGATTTTGAAAAAAAGTTTAGCGATTTTTTTGGCATACAATTAAAAACTGTTGGCAATCTTGAATTTTTTTATGCCGATGATTTTGATTTTGATGCCGACCTGGGCAAAGCAAACAAGGCTTCCCTGTTTTTAAATTTTACACCAAAGGCTAAAACTTTTTCTATACTTAAAACGCCTGAATTAACGGTTGGTTATGGCGATACACATTCCATTGAATTAAGATTTAACAGTGAAGAAATTGGTGTGCTTGCAAATACAGCAGTAAACATCAAATTTGGTAAAGGCAAAGCCACTTCATTTCCATTTGGATTTATTCCGTCCAGTCAGTATGAAGAAACTTTTAAGGTGAGCATGGGATGGACAACAAAAAAAGGTTTCTTTATTAATGATGGCGGAACAGTTGGCACACCGGATAAGGCTCCCTCTTCGCCATCAACACCAAGCCCGGTAGGGGCATTAAGAGCTCCGTCTTTAGCAGGCCCGGTGCAGGATGAGCAAGCAACAAAACCAAATCTTTTCTTTTTTAACCTTCCGATAAAAACAAGTTTTGCCGGGCTCACATTTCAAAACATTCATATTGGCCTTGGAAAAGATGGCGACAATACCATCGTTGAAACATCGCTTGATTTTACTTTTGTGATCGGCAAGGTATTCGTGCTGGCCGTTACACGACTTGGCGGCAGGATACATGTAGTACCACGTGATGATAACAAGGGCTTTTTAGGAAATGACCTGGATGTCAAGTTTAAACCACCAACCGGGATTGGGATATCCATTGACGTAAGTGTTGTAAAAGGGGGTGGCTTCTTATCGCTGGATGATGAAAAAGGAGAATACATTGGTGCGCTGGAACTGGCGCTTGATTTATCTATTTTCAAATTCAATTTAAAGGCGTTTGGAGTCATCCAAACAAAAATACCCGGCGCCTCCAAAGATGAGTATTCACTGTTCATTGTGATCTCAGCCGACTTTAAACCCATATCACTTGTATTTGGTTTAACGCTGAACGGCGTTGGCGGTTTGCTTGGCCACAACCGTACTGCCGATGTTTCGCTGATACAAAGTGAAATGCGTTCACCTTATTTGGAGAACGTGCTGTTTTTGAAAGACCCTATTGCCAATATCAGCCGCCTTGTAACCGATTCGGGCAGGTACTTCCCGGTAGAAATTGATAAAACGGTCTTTGGTTTTTCATTGATCCTTGGCTATGCTGAAGTACTTGAATTGAGAATGGCGGTGATTTTTATTCCTAAGGATAAACGGATATTAATACCGGGTTTCCTTCGCCTTGCCACACCTAAAAAATCAAACATCTTAAAACTGCAGGTTAATTTTCTTGCCGTGATCGACCGACAGGAAGGCTACTTTTTCTTTCGTGCCGACCTCGTTGAATCAACACTTGTAACATTCAAACTTACCGGTAGCCTTGTATTTGCCATTGGTTGGGGAAACACCGATGGATTGTTTGCCATCAGCATTGGCGGCTTCCATCCTTCTTATAAAAATTTCCCTGAAATAAAAGCGCTGCCCAATGCATTCAAAGGATTAGACCGATTACGATTATCATTATGGGAAGAAGGAAAAAATCATTTGTACCTGGAACTTTATATGGCCATCACTTCCAATTCAAGGCAATTGGGGGCGCATGCTTACCTGCATGTTGCCGGCCCTTCCGGTTTCAATATCGACGGGCATTTAGGATTCGACATTTTATGGGAAACAGAACCCAAATGTTATTTTGAAGCAGGTATAGAAGCAAGAATTGATTTTCGCCACAACGAAAGCGTATTAGCGGGCGTAAGTTTAAATGCTTTATTTACCGGGCCCACACCAAAGCATATTGAAGGAAAGGCCAAACTAAAAATTTGCTGGTTCCTTACTGTTACCATTCCGTTTAGTAAAACATGGGGTGATCCTGCACCCGCCATTGATGAAGAAAAAATTGATTTGGACGAACTGATTGCTGCACAGATAAGCGACGACAGAAACTGGCGTGCAGAAACACCTGACTTTCATCAATTGCATGTAACACTTCGCCCACAACAAAATATAGGCAGCGATGAAATTATTGTTCAGCCATTGGGTGCAATTATTTTTTCTCAGCGGGCAATACCATTGAATCATGACATACAAAGAGTGGGTTCAAAAAAAGCTAAGGTTGCCAAGAAAATCAGCATTTTATCAATTAATTCAACAGGTACAAATTTTACTGACCTGCCACCTACCAATGAATTATTTGCACCCGGGCAGTTTGTTGATCTTACAGAAGATGAAAAATTAGCAAGGCCATCTTTTGAACGAATGGATGGCGGCGTAAAGATTGGTGATACTGGTGTTTCAAGTTTTCCGGTTCCTTTTATCAAGGCAAAAAAAGCGGAGTATGAGTTGACTTACATTGTTCCGGATGTACCGGCGCCAAAAAAGAAAGAGCGTAATACACTTAAAGGCGAAGCATTCCAGCGATTATCGAGGAATGGCGCCGCATCCAGGAATGTGAACTCATGGCAATCAGGCATTGGCCTGCGCACTGCTCCCAAAAAAATTGCCCTTCAGCAGCCTTCTTTCGTGATTGCAGGTACCGGTGATATGAAAGCTTTTACTTCGGGTAG
This sequence comes from Ferruginibacter sp., assembly GCA_041742655.1. Lineage (GTDB taxonomy): Bacteria > Bacteroidota > Bacteroidia > Chitinophagales > Chitinophagaceae > Ferruginibacter. Next base: position 6,002 of record JBGSIG010000464.1, read on the forward strand.
CCCAGGGGGTTATGTTGCCAAGAGTCAGTCTGAAGCAGAACAGGTAAAAAAGCAGTTATTAAAAGAAAAGCCGGCATTGCAGGATCAATTGCAGGTGCTTGCACATTTTGAATTAACGATTTAACACAAAACTATGTCATATCAATTTCATGCATGGGCCCGAAAAGGCATAGCAACAAATATCCCGATTGCTGACACGCTGGCAAATGGAGCGCCCCCACCGGATGTACGGGTTAAAGTGCCGTTGGAGATTGATGTATCCGGCAATAAAATTCAAAAGCAATTTTTAATTGCAGGGCCCGGGGACATTATTGGGGTTGCAACTGACATGATTGTAAGAACCGATCCACGGCCTAACTCGGGCGACTTTGAACCAAATTATTTTGCAACCATAGAATTTTATGACGAAGATTTTCCATGGCGCTACACACCTGCGGCACCTGTTGGCCCCAATAACAGCAATCTTAGGCCATGGTTGATGCTGGTTGCTTTAACAGAAGATGAATTTGTAAAAACCAATAAGTCCACACCGTTAAGTTCAATAACTGTAACGGATACCAGCGCATTGCCGCCAGCAAATGAATTGCATTTATGGGCGCATGTACATACCAATTTGGGTGATGATGCGGAAACGCAACTGGAAAAGATAATCGATAGCCTTCGTGCAAAATCAGCGTCAGATCCTGACGGACTTTTCTCAAGGATAATTTGCCCGAGAAAGCTAA
>JBGSIG010000465.1:0-10776 GCA_041742655.1 Ferruginibacter sp.
GTGTGGATGGTGGAATTTATTATTGCCTGTTGCATAAATATTTAGAGATTTAGTTATACATGGGTTACAATGAAAACAATTGCTCAAACTTGAATCAGGTTAAAAGACTCAAGATGAAGATAACAAAAAAGTAGCTATTTATAGTGAGGCATCCGCAGCAGTTTCGGAAGACAAGTTTCAATTTGGCTTTTAGTTATTAACTTCAACTTTATATTTTCAATTGGGCATTTGTACCAGGCAATGAATTCCTGCCTTTGCAAATATTCAATGTCGGTTGTAATTTTTTTGCCGAAACAATACTTTTAATTTGGACACCTTAGACTACGATAGTTTTGCTTTAACATGCGTTAAAGATCTAAAAGTTTTACAAGATAAATTTCAAAACGAATACGATGTTGATTGGTATGACAATTGGTTTTACAATCAATCTACAGGACTTTTGACTTTTTCAACGGGCGGCCACGAATTAAATTTCAAATACTTTAATGTGGGTAGTTTTTCAGAAAAATCAAACACGTGGAAATGGTCATGGGATAATGATGCCACTCTTGACAATGTAAAAGAAAAGGCAAACATAGTTAAGGAATTTGGGCAAAGGTCAAATTTTTTAAAACTTATAACAAGCTATTTTAATAGTGACGAATTTGAAGCATGGCAATTTGTAGCTATTGCAGCAAAACTTACAAATGGAATTGGAGTTTACCGACCTGTTGATGATAGACAACTTAAAATGTTCCTTGTAGCAACTGAATTCGTCGACAATGAAACAGCTAAAAAAATTAAAGACAAATATGTTGACTGTGAGGCACACGAATATCGTAGAATAGCATCTGTTTGCAAACATCTAAACCATAAAACTAAAGTTGGTTTCGAAGAAGCCATTGAAACGTTTGAAGGCATGGAACTTTTGGATAACGATGACTTTCAGGCATGGTGTAATGAATGTGAGGTAGTCAGGCAAAACGAAGGAGGATGGAACGACAAGTCAATGGAATTTGCGAACATAAAAGTTGTTTGTGAAAAATGTTATTTTGAAATGAAACAACTTAACGTTGGATACAGATAAAACTACCCCAACAAATAAGGCTTCTTCCGGCACGAAGTGCCTTTGATGAAGTTCGAATTTGCACGGAACCGGTGTCTGATCCGCTAAGAACTATGGGGTTTGGGTTCCACCCTTGTTGGTTTCCGGCTCCTCATCTTTGAGCCGCCGTTGCGTCTCCTGACCAACGGCCGAAGCTAACCCCGGAAAACTGACCGTAATAATGCATAAGCCACCAAATAGTTTTATTATCTTAGGAAGAAATACCCAATCGTCAGCGGCTTTCAAATACACAGACCTACATTTTTGACATTCAAAAACTACTTTTTTATGCCTTCAACACAACTCATTCCGGAAAAAGTTTTCCAACATCATTTAGAAGCCTTAGGCAAAAATGACATGGACGAACTTATGAAAGATTATGCAGAAGAATCTGAACTTTGGACACCAGATGGTGACATTGTTGGATTAAAAGCCATTTCAGCTTTCTATTCCTATGCATTTACGCTCTTTCCAAAAGACAAGACAGAATTGGAAATAAAAAAAATAATTGCGAAAGACAATAAAGTATATATTGTCTGGACAGCGGACAGCACAATAGTTAATGTTTCATTTGCCACAGACAGCTTCGAAATAAAAGAAGGTAAAATATTGTGGCAAAGTACAGCATTTCAAATGGTACAAAAATAAAAAATCTATTCACTAAGTCTGCCGATTACAGGCGGTTTGGTAATATGGCTGGGCGAAGAATCCATTCTCAGTTTTACTTACCAATGGGATTCGGTATGGGCTGACGATTTTTAAATACCATCACATCGCCGTGTCCGTTACACCGCAAAGCTTAAGTTAGTTTCCAAATGGCAAACCAATCTAAACTAATAACAATAAAAATTATCCATACAGCCATCTGGGTTTTCTTTAACGTTGTTATTTTCTATATGCTTTATGCTGTCACTCTTGGTGAAATTGATTTTCGGCTTTGGATTGGTTATGGACTGATTGCACTTGAAGCAATTATTTTGCTACTGTTTAAATTTTTTTGCCCGTTAACAATAATGGCAAGAAAATATTCTGATTCCTCAAAAAGTAATTTTGACATTTACCTTCCGGAGTGGTTAGCAAAATATAATAAGCAGATTTACTCTGCAGTCGTGGTTATCATTATTGGGCTTACAATTTATAGGTTAGCATAAAAAAAGCAATATTTTTAAGTGATTAAAACATTTGTATATGAAACATTTTTTCAGGTTCTTATTTTGCATGGTTATGGTACTAATTTTATTGTCCAGTCGTTGCCTTAAAAAAAGCGAATTGATGGCTGACCAATTAAGAGGTGCCTGGGTACATGAGAGTGGTAACGAAGAACAGGTATTGCTGTTTATTGATGGTTACAATACCCAAACCATCTATAGCAAACCAGGGAAACAATTTATCGAAACCCTGGGCGGCACTTATGTAACTAACGGGAATAAATTGAGCATCGCTTATGAATTCGATACAAAGAATAAAGAACAAACAGGACAAGCCAGGTCCTATGATTTTTCCATTAAAGACGATAAACTAACGATAGGATTAAATGGAAAGACATTAACTTATAGAAGGGTAGACGATGGTTCGGAACCACTAGCGGGTTTGTGGTCAATAACCGCACGCATGCAAGATGGCAAAATGGTTCCCATACACCGAACAGGAACACGAAAAACCATCAAGATACTTTCGGGCAGCCGTTTTCAATGGGCAGCTATTGACCCGGGAACTAAACAATTCTCCGGAACTGGTGGTGGCACGTATGATTTTGTAAATGGTAAGTATACAGAACATATTGAGTTTTTTTCGAGAGACAGCAGTCGTGTTGGGGCATCACTCAGTTTTGATGGAAAACTGGAAAATGGCGAATGGCATCATAGCGGCCTCAGTTCAAAAGGGGAGAAGATTTATGAAATATGGAGCAGGGTTAAAAAATAATGCAAATTAATTAGGAGTTGGTCACAGCAACAAAAATGCCAGTCACAGCCACCGCCGTTGTTGGTATCCCAGTCCTCATCCTAAACACAACAGCTAAACTCGTTAACCGCCTGTTTTGTCTGCTGTACTTGTTGAAGTATAACCAACGGCCGAAGTAAACGTCTGAAAACAGACCGTAATAATGCATATGCCACCAAATAGTTTTCTTATCTTAAGTGCAATGAAAGAATACCTAAAATATTTCTGCCTCCGGGACGCGAAGATTATTTAAATTGAAAAATCAGATACGAACAGTGGCAAAAGAATAACAACATTTGGCCGGCAATATTAAAAACATAGTTTATGAAAACAACTCCCGAACACAATGAACGAATTGCAAAAATGACATTTGCATCTGTGTATCCGCACTACATCACTAAGGTGGAGCGCAAAGGCAGGACAATGGGAGAATTACATCAGGTAATAGAATGGCTAACAGGTTTTGATAATAAAAAACTACAGGAGCTTATAGACGACAAAGTAACTTTTGAAACATTTTTTAAGAGCGCAAAATTGAATCTCAATGCACCACTAATAACTGGACTAATTTGTGGTTACCGGATAGAAGAAATTGAAAATACATTAACAAGAAACGTGAGGTATTTAGACAAGTTGGTAGACGAATTGGCGAAAGGCAAAAAGATGGAAAAAATTTTAAGACAGTAGTCAAATATGGTATTGTGGCAAACACCAAAACATCGTACACATGCACAACGAATGTTCTTGCAGAATAAAATAACAGGCCCATTAACGAAAGACAGAAACTCTGTTATTAGAATAAACAATGAACTTTTATTTATAAATTTAGCCTCGGTTACGGGCTGACGATTTTAAAAAGCCGCTACATCATCTTTTAGTGCTTATTTTGTTAGACACTTTACTGATTTAAAATGGGCTATTTACAAAAAATAATTGGAGACTTCGAAATACATTCAGTTGAAGGAATCAAGGAATGTTTTGAAAACGGTATTGACCCCAATCAGTTCCACAAAGGTCGGCCACTTATTTATGAACTGATAAATATGTATTTACGCAGCCCTAAATTTAAGGACTGCATAAAAGCTTTTGTAGACTATGGCTTAAACTTCGACGATAAAGTACTACTGGCGGTTTTACTTGATGACGCAACTTCACTTGACAACCTTTTAAATGGTAACAAGGAATTATTACTTAATAAGTATTCATTCGACTGCACTTTTACTCCGCTTTATGAAGCATCGCTTTTACATATTTGTGCGGAATACAACCATTTATGTTGTGCAAAAATACTTGTAAAACACGGGATAGACAGTAACGCAAAAGCAGGGCTTGATATTTATGGATTTGGGGGGCAAACTCCTATTTTTCATACTGTCAATCAACATAACAATGCTTGTATTGATGTATTGGAATACCTTGTTTCTCAAAATGCTGATTTAACGCTAACTGTACAAGGGCTTATTTGGGGAAAGAGTTACGAATGGGAAACATTTATTCCTTCTGTGAACCCAATAAGTTACACAGTGATGGGATTACTCAGGCAATTTCAACGGACAGAACAACAGATTTATGAAGTAGTTTCACTATTAATAAGAGCCAGGTACGGGACAGATTATTTTCCGGCAAATATTCCAAATAAATATTTAAGCAGTTAATAAACACACTTTCTACAAATTTAAAAATCGTAATTCATGAATTTTGAAAAACTAGTTCCAAATGTTTTTTATGTTAATATTACCGACGGTTTGAAATTGTTTGTCGATTGCCTGGATTTTACTATTGGACATAATGAAATAAAATTCAGCCAACCATTTTGTGTATTGGAAAAAGATGGATTACGTTTAAACCTTTTTGAAAATGCAGCGCTTGCTAAAGAACATAATCCTGAATTTAGGTTAGTCACCAAAAATATTGAAGAAGTTTATGAAAAGGTTTCTAAATCTCATCCCGAATTTCTTCATCCAAACCTGAAAAAAATTACCCTTCGTCCCTGGGGTGCTAAGGAATTTGCACTAACGGATAAACAGTTGGGCGTTATTATTCAACAATGGTAAACGTAATAACTAACGCTGGCAAATAATGCTTCATCGGGCACTAAATGCTTCTGCGTCCGATATTATACCAACCAGTGTTCGATCCGATGAGAACTATGAGGTTTGAGTTGAAAGAAAGTTTGCTACAGAAAGACAATAAGTGAACACTGCTGCATGGGTGCTGCTTTTATATCCTTATAAAAAAACTACATGAAAAAGCCCCACCTAAAAAAGTGGGGCTGGTGCCCAGAACAAGATTCGAACTTGCACATCCTTGCGAACGCTGCCACCTGAAGGCAGTGCGTCTACCAGTTTCGCCATCTGGGCATTTAATTAGGATTGCAAATATAGCAGACTAAACTGAAACATTAAAATCCCTTAATGCATCATTTAAACTTGTTTTTAAATCGGTGGATGGTTTGCGCTGCCCGATAATTAATGCGCAACCAACACCATACTCACCAGCAGGAAATTTCTTATTGTAGGTTCCGGGTATTACTACACTTCTTGCAGGTACAACACCTTTTGTTTCTACCGGCTCAGGTCCGCTCACGTCAATTATTTTTGTGGACATCGTTAGTACCACATTGGCGCCCAGCACAGCCTCTTTTTCAACCCTCACCCCTTCTACAACAATGCAACGGCTGCCGATAAAACAACCGTCTTCAATAATCACCGGTGCTGCCTGCAAAGGCTCCAGCACGCCGCCAATACCCACGCCACCACTAAGGTGTACGCCTTTGCCTATTTGTGCGCAACTTCCCACCGTAGCCCAGGTATCAACCATTGTGCCTTCATCTACATAAGCGCCAATGTTCACGTAACTTGGCATCAACACAACATTTCTTGCAAGGAAAGCGCCATACCTTGCAATAGCATGGGGCACAGCCCTTACTCCCAGTTCTGCATACCCGCTTTTCAATTTCATTTTATCGTAAAACTCAAAAGGAGGTAGTGAGTGGGTTTGCATTTGCTGAATAGCAAAATACATTAGTATCGCCTGCTTTACCCATTCATTTACCTGCCATCCCTGGCCTGTCGGTTCTGCTGTCCTTAACCTTCCTTTGTCTATTTCCTCAATGGCTTTTTTTACCGCTTCTACATAGTCCACTTCTTTTAACAACTCCCTGTTTGCCCAGGCGGCCTGTATCAATTCCTTTAATTCCATTTTAGTATAATTTGTTATCTTGAAATAAATGTTTTACTTGTTTGCCGTAACAACCTCATTGCAGATTATTAGCGGGGATGCGCAAGATACAAAAAGAATAAAAGCGATGGGTTCAATTTTAAATCACCTTCGCTTTTATGCAGTGGCGCTACGGTATTTCTTATACAGCTTTTATATATCTTGCATTTATATTTATAAAGTAATTATGCATATAGGCTACGATGGTAAAAGGGCTTTTCAAAACAAAACAGGATTGGGAAATTACATCCGTTCCCTGGTAGCGACACTTTCACATTATTGCCCGCAACACCAGTACACTTTATTTGCACCAAAAAAAACAACGCTGTTTGATGTTTCAATATTTCAACATGTTAGTGCTGTATTTCCTGGAACATTTATCGGCAAAAAATTTCCGGCATGGTGGCGAAGAACAGGAATGGTAAAAGCCATTGCTGACAGTGGTGTAGATATTTACCATGGCGTAAGCAATGAATTGCCTTTAAGAATTGAACGCACCAATATAAAAACTGTAGTAACGGTTCATGATATTATTTTCGAGCGGTTTCCGGAAACATATAATTTTGATGAACGCTATGTGCATCGCTGGAAGGTAAAGCGGGCTTGCAAAATAGCGGATGCCGTAATTGCCATCAGCCAGCAGACAAAGCACGACCTTGTTCATTTTTATAAAGTGCCGGCAGATAAAATTACTATTTGCTACCAGAGTTGCAATCCCATATTTCTACAAACCATTTCATCCGAAGAAAAAGCCATCGTAAAAAAAAGATATCAGTTACCGGAACGCTATTTTTTATTTGTGAGTTCCATCGCCCCCCGAAAAAATTTGATTGCCATTTGCAAAGCATTGGTTTTGCTGAAAGATAAAATAGACATTCCGCTGGTAGTGATTGGTAATGGCAAAAAACAAAAAGAAGAAGCTAAACAATTTATGCACCACAATGGCATCGCCAACACGCTGATATTGTTAAACGAAATGCCGGTATCAAAAGAAAGTAATTTTACAACGGCTGCTGATTTCCCTGCTATATACCAGCAGGCATTGGCACTAGTTTATCCTTCTATTTTTGAGGGCTTTGGTGCACCATTACTGGAAGCCTTGTGGAGTGAGCTGCCCGTCATAAGCAGTAACACCAGTAGTTTGCCGGAAGTGGCAGGCGAGGCTGCTTTATATTTTTCGCCCACCGATTATGAATTACTTGCCAAGCATATGTATGCTGTTGCCACAGACAACACAATCGTGATGGACTTAAAACAAAAAGGTAAGGAACGGGCTCAACATTTTACTCAAAAAAAGCACGCTGACAGTATCATGAATGTATACAAGGAGATAGTATGACAGACTTTTCAAACGATATTGAAAATTGTCTGAAAGTATTACGAGAAGGCGGCATTTTTTTATACCCTACCGATACGGTATGGGGCATTGGATGCGATGCCACGAATGAAGAAGCCGTTGCAAAAATTTACAAGCTAAAACAAAGGACTGAAGAAAAAAGCATGATTGTTCTACTTGCAGACAGAAAAGACATCATTAAATACATTACCCAACCTGATTTATCGGTATTCGATTATTTGGATACTGCAACAAAACCCACTACTGTAATTTATGACGGGGCAACAGGGTTAGCCGAAAATATAATTAATACTGATGGCTCAATAGCCATCCGGTTAACCAGCGATGATTTTTGCAAACAGCTCATCAAAAGATTTAGAAAACCAATCGTATCTACCTCGGCTAACGTTAGCGGCTACCCGCCACCTGGATTGTTTGGTGATATCAGCATTGAAATAAAAAACGGTGTTGACTACATAGTACAACACCGTCGTGGCGATTTAAAAATAGCTGCCCCGTCGGCGATCATAAGGTGGAACAAAAATGGAACTCCCTCCGTTATCAGGCCTTGATTATAAAATTGCAAACCCTACACCTACCTGGAACCCCTGCCCTGTCCACTTATCACTATTGTCAATATCATTAAGATTGGTAAGGCCAATTATGTATCGCCCATATACTCTAAACATTGCCAGCTTTAACTGCAAACCTCCCACTAAACTAAAGTTGCCATCCTTAAAAGCTTCTTTTCCACTTTCAACAACACTTACATTTTGATTAAGTAGAATTCCAAATTGCGGCCCTGCCTGCAACGTAATTATTTTAGTGAGTTTATAGTTCAGCAGTATTGGAATAGTCAAATAATTTAGTTTTACTTTAGACAAATTGTTGAGGGAAAGGTCGGTGTAAATGTTGCTAAACTGGCTGCTGGTATCACTGCTCGACTCATTGAATAAAACCTCCGGCTGTATACCCCATTTGTCTCCTAAACCAATTGTACTAAAGGCCCCAACATGATAACCATAGCTGAACTGGTCGCTAAACGGTTGGCCTGAAAGCTTGTTAATATTAGCGCCACCTTTTATACCAAGGCTAAAAATTTGGGAATGGGCAGTTGAAATTATCATGACTGCAATGACGAGTGATACGAGTTTTGTTTTCATATAAATAGTTTTAAAAATTAAATTAGCTAACTATGTGCCAATAACAAAAATTGCACAGATAATTATTTGTTAATGAACAATACTAAAAAGAATAACTAACATTCAAATTAAACACATTTGTATACCTGCTTTCATCAGTTGCCTGCAAATAATAATCAAAATATGCCTGGGGTTGAAAAGCAAATTTACCAATTCCATACATCAGGTTGAAGTTGAGCCCAACCGAGCCAACTTCAAATGGTGTAGTTTTAAATTTGGGCAGCCTGCCCCGCTTATTTAAAAAATTAAGCAGGTTAGTGGCATTGGTATTATGGTTAATGCCAATTTTACTTTGGCCTGTATTTAGCATCAGGGCCGGGTTAAATATTACGCCATCCTTTTTACTGAAAATATCAAGCCATGTAAATTCATGCGATGCAGAAATAATAAAAGAAAAGGCACTGATTTTATTGGTTACAGAATCGTACAAATTTGCCAGGCGTTTTACATCCCCGTATTCACCGGTAGAATAGCCAAATGCAATGCCTGGCTGCACCCAGGTTTTTTTATAAATAAGCGAGGTATAAAAATCATTCTGCAAAGGTGAAGTGTAAGGAGAAAATATATTGTCAACGAAATAATGTGTATATACAAATCCAAAATAGACATTTTCATTTTCGGCTAACTGGTACCCGGATGATATTGAATATTGGTTTATTCTAAAACCTGTACTACTATCATTCAGTAAATTAACGCTCGTCGAAAGGCTAATGCCGCTTTTGTGATAATATCCCACAGCGGGTGAGTAAACAAATTTATTAATGGAAGATTGCCTGGCGTTAAGCGCATTATTGCGAACATTAAACAACCTTTTGCTAATACCAATGCTTGCAACAAAATAAGAGGAGGGTTTTTCTGAAGAGGAAAGTAGTTCCATTAATTCTTTCATCAGCTCAATTGAATCTCTAGCGTCAAGACCCTTACTTGAATCTGTCTGTGCATTATTTTTAAACGATAGTGTTAATAGCAAACATATAAGCCATAAAAATTTTTGCATTAGCCGTGGGTATATTGTTTGAATGGGTAATTGACTGTAAAAAAGAAATATAGTTTAACCATACCTCTAATAAATTTAATGGCCGGTAAAAAAAACAAAACGTGCTACGCTTGATTTAATTGCAGTTAAGTAGTTGAAATACCCTACATTTGCAAATTATTTATAACGAGTATTGCATGAAATGCCCCGCAGGCTGTTGAATTTAGGATTTACTTTAACTTTTAAACATAGTATTTAAGTAGCGTAACAACAGACAAATAGCATATCATGTAAACACAAAAAATTTTACATGAATGCATTTGAAGCCTTAGGCTTAAACGAACAATTAGTACAGGCAATTACCGATTTGGGTTTCGACACCCCTACCCCAATCCAGGAACAAGCTATCCCCATTTTATTGTCAGGAACAACAGATTTTGTTGGTTTAGCCCAAACAGGTACCGGAAAAACGGCAGCTTTTGGTTTGCCCTTATTAAATCTTATCAATATTTCTGAGCGGCATCCGCAGGCTCTCATTGTGTGCCCAACGAGGGAATTATGTTTGCAAATAACAAACGACCTGGGAACATTTACAAAACATACCAAAGGGCTTTTTACAGAAGCCGTGTATGGTGGAGCTTCCATCACCATGCAGATTAGAAATTTAAAAAGAGGTGTACATATAGTAGTGGCCACGCCCGGAAGGTTGATAGACCTGATAGAGCGCAAAGCTATTGATCTGCAAAAAGTGAAGTATGTTGTGTTGGATGAAGCCGACGAAATGTTGAACATGGGCTTTAGAGACGACATTGATTTTGTTTTAAAAAATACGGTGAACAGGGAAAGTATCTGGTTATTCAGTGCTACTATGCCACCTGAGGTAAGAGCGATCGCCAAAAACTTTATGACCACACCTAAGGAGGTTACCGTTGGCAAAAAAAATAGTGGTAATGTTAATATCGATCACCAGTTTATTGTTGTAGCTGCTCATCATCGCTACGAAACATTAAAACGTTAT
>JBGSIG010000466.1:0-5918 GCA_041742655.1 Ferruginibacter sp.
TCAACTTTTCATTGAAGATGGTTGGCGCTGTATACTCCATTACCCAGTAAAGACCAGTGGTCTTTTTGGCAATAGGATAGGCCAGTGATTTTAGTCCCCAGGGATTGGTGTGCAAAACTTCGCCGCCATTGTCAGTAACAAGATCAGCAAATTTTTTCTGAGCGGCTTTAAATTCCTCTTCAGAAAGCACCGGGGTAAAAATCACCATCAATTCGTAGTTGTTCATTTTCCCTGATTTATAGTTTAAAAAATTGTTTAATTCCGTATACAATTGTCTACGGGGTTGCAAAGGTAAGGGTTTAATAGATAAAAAATGCAAGGCCCACCTTGAACTACGTTCGTCCCCCACCGGGAACCCCAAGGGGGAGGGAAATGGACAAGATTATGGAGGAGATTGTGTAGAATGCAATATTCAAAATAAAACAGCCCTCATTAACTTAAGATAAAGCCTCTTCAGTTGTCTTAATCCAAGTTCCCCCTTCGGGCATTAGGGGGCTATGGTTACCCTTATTCCGTTACTTTGGCTTGTAAACTCGGGCGCATACATACATTGAATAGTGGTGATGCCGTTACTAAAATTGCCTGCAATTGTTACAAACAAGGGGTATTCAAATACATAACTGCCTCTCGGTAACCGGCCAAAAAAGAAATTGGTACTGGCATCTTTGGTAGTTTCATAATAACCCAGGCCACCTTGCCATTTATATTGACTAATAACATTTACCGGCTCCATACAAGCTGCACGCATATCTTTCATATGCACATATTCCATTTCCCGGTCTACTTTTAGCTCTATCCGCACTTTTACTTTATCACCCACTTTCAATTCAGCTCCGTCTGTAATTGCTTCTAAAACAGGCCCTATATCAGTATTCTTTTCTATAAACAATTTTTTGGTGAGCTTTAGTGGCGTTTCCGCAAAAGTTATTTTATCAAGATCTTCAAAATATTGCCAGTAAACTGATCCCCAACTCCCTCCGCCCCCTGAAGGGGGAACTTTGGACTCTGACGATTTTACAGAAACTTCTATATTGCCCATTTCGGGCTTCACATCTTTTGCTTGAATTGTTTTTTTGAAATAGCCTGTACCTGCTTCGGTTTTATTATCGCTGCTTTTAATAGTTATATTTCCCAAATTGATTGTTACTTCCTGTTCTGCATTCAAAATAGAAGAGTTTACATCGCCCTTTTGACTAGTGGGCATCAGCAATGCATAACAGGCTTCAGCAGTGGCTTTAGTTGTTCCCCAGTTTTGTGTTTGTTTCTGTTTGAGCAGCCAGGTTTTAAGGTCATTAACTGTTGCAATATCTTTATCGATATCTGTAAATGCTTCAATCATTATTGCCTGGCTCTCTATAGGTGCCTGGTACCAATAGTAGCCGCCGTTTGTCCATTCCTTCCAGTACATGCCCAACTCGTTATTGCTGACAGCATTTTCTTTTAAAGACCTGATGATGGCTTTTGGTGTTGTGTTATCCTGGCTGCGGTGCAATGCCAATGCAATCATGGCCTGCATGTATTTACTATTGCTTAACCAGTATTTTTTTGCCTGCTCACGGTAATAGTTATACGCAGTTTTAGAAATTGCTGCAATACCAATTTCTGTAAAAAAACTTCTCATATACAGGTATTGAACAGCCGTATTGCTGAGGTTATTATTTTTAAGGTTTATTTTATGTTTAATAAGATTATCATATTCCTCCATAATTTTTTTATCAAGATAAGGAATGGCTTTATTGGCAATAGCCATAATATTTTTTAGCTCACTTGCATTGTTGCCCGATAAAGCGTTCAGTTTTTTAAGATGGCCAATTCCGGTGATAATATATTGAGTGATGTAACGGTCGTCGGGCCCGCCTTTGAACCATACAAAACCGCCGTTGCTGCTTTGCATATCCTTTAACTGTGCAATGGCCTTTTCTGTTTCCTTACCCATCTTTACCATGTCGAACAATAAGGCTATATTTTTCTTTTGCTCGCTTTCATTTTCGGCCGCCAACACCCAGGGTGTTTCCTGTAATAAAGCTGATTTTAATTCTTCATTTTTTTGCAGGTTGCTTAGTAGGGCGGCTGTATCTGTTGTGCGCCATTTTTCGAAAACAGCTTTTATTTTTGGCGTACTGTTGCTTACAAAAGATGCCAAAGTATTTGCATAGTAACGGTTAAAAGTTTGTTCCGCACATTCGTAAGGGTACTCCATTAAGTATGGCAAAGCCTGCACTGCATACCATACCGTGTTGCTGGTGTATTCTACTGTCAATGCCTGATTTGTGATTGTTTCGCTGTTACCACTATTTAATAATTTTTCGAAAGTAAAATGCTTAGTCGTTGTGTTACGCATGTTGATGGGCAGCGATTCAGTTACCAGCATACGGTTGGTTAATATTGGTATGGCCATTTCCTCTCCGTCAGAAAAACCACTGCTGCCAGCTGTTGTGTCTGAAGATTTCACTACGATCCGGTAGGTCATTGCACTATTAAAGTTGAACGGTATTTCTATCGGAAATTTTACGGCTGCACTTTGCCCTGCTGCCACAGTAAAATATTGCGTAGGAAATACATTTTTAAACCAACCATCAACCGGTTTACCGGTTGCAGCATCCAGTAATTCCAATTGAGTGGTACCGGTTATTTCTTTATCGCTCAGGTTTACAATTTTGGCGCTAAACTCCAGCGCATCGCCTTCTCTTAAAAAGCGTGGGGCATTGGGTTGAACCATCAAAGGTTTTTGCGTTACCGTTGTTTTTTCTGAATAGCCGCTTGCCAATGTTTTGGTATGGGCAAAGGTCATCAGCTTCCATTGTGTTAATGCTTCGGGCATGGTAAACGAAAAAGATACATTGCCGTCTGCGTCTGTCTGCAGGTCGGGAAAGAAGAAGGCAGTTTCTTTAAAGTTTTTGCGAATTTGGATGGTTTGGTTTACATCTTCTTGTTTAATTATTTCAGGATAATAATGACTTACAGAATCTGCTTGCCCCCCACCATATTCAAATTTCAAGTTGGTTTGCTTCTTCGATTTTCCAACGTTTATACCAGCGACTTTTCCTTCTAAGGCAACATCCATAACAGGACTCGGTGCCATCGCAGATATCGTCCTTGGTCTGCCGTTTGCATTTACAACTCGAATACCTTCAAATTGGTTGTAATTATATCCAGTAAATAACAATTCATCATATGATTTTGCAAGCGGACTCACATAATCATTCTCCCTTCTATTATACTCCTCCGAACTAACTCCTTTAAATCCATTCTCTGTCCAGTTAGCCGAATTGTATAAACGGGGCCAAATATTTAATACACTCCAACCATGTGGTTTAAACTGGTCAAGACTGGCATCGTACATGCCTGCCAATATTTCTGCCGCTGCTTTTTCACCCTTGCTGCCGCTTATTTTTACGGTCCATTTTTCTTCACTCCCAGGTAATAATTTCTCCCTAAAAGTTGAATAATCTATTTTCAGTTCTTTATTGCTCCACGGAATATCAAAACTTTCATTGCCTTTGTATACACGGTTGTTCTGCACAAATGCATAGCTAACAGCCATGCCGCCACGATCTGTTTCGTTTACAAGAATGTCTTTTTTTAATGGAGCAGTTGATTGTATACTTTCATAGCTTGTAGTGTTTGTTTCATCCACCCTGCTTACGGTTTGAATGAGCCAGATATTTTTAAAACCCGTCTTAATAGTGTAATCAATTTTTTGCCCTGGTTCAGCTACGCTGTTATCAGCAGTAAATTCTATTGCATTAGCCGAAGTTTCATTTGTTTTGTTACTGTACAACTGAATATACTTTTCAGTTTTCACCACTTCGCCATATTTATCCTTCGCTATTGCTGTAATCCTGTACCATCCTGTATTCATTAACCTCCCGATAGCTATCGGAAGACCATTAGTGCTGTCAGTCTTTTCATATACCTTATCACCCACTTCGTAATTTTTTACTTCATTTTCATTTTTATAAACATCATATGGAAAATAGCTATAGTATTCATCTTTGCTCATTACAAACTGATCAGGTTCGTTCCAGTATCTTTCTCTAAAAATTTTAGTCGGAGTTTTTAATTGCTGAATAGTAACAGTAGCGATTGTTTTTTCTTCTAGATCATTTAGGTTGGTGCTTTTTACAGTAATATTTTTTAGGCTGTCAATAAGTAATTTATCAGGTATAATAATTTCTAATTGCAGCATCTGGTAGGCTACTGCAACAGAAGTATTACCACTTCTTGTTTCACCATTTAAATCAGTAATATCGGCACTTACTTCATAATAAAAGGTAGGCTGTGTTTTTTTATCTATGCTTTCATCAGGCAGCGCCTTAAATGTAATATTGAATTCGCCTTTAACATCGGTTAGCACTTCGCCGTTTGTTATTTCAACCTCCTCCCGATTGCCTGGTGGAAAGCCCGGACGGCCCCGGGGACCATAACCGCCCCAGCCCCACCAGATGGGGTAACGCACTTTACGCACTACACGGTATTTTACTTTCGCTCCATCAATGTTATTGCCTGCATAAGCTTTTGCAGAACCTGTAATTGTAATGCTGTCGAATACGCGGTATGTACCTTTTGGTTTTTGTACTTCTACGAAAAATTTAGGGTGCTTGTATTCCTCCACGCTAAAATATTGAGCTGTGTGAGTACTGGTATCGTACAAGCTAAACTGCCCATTTAAACTGCCCTCAGGTAATTTGAAAGAACCATGATACGACCCAAATTCGTTGGTAACCATTTTTAACTCTGCAACTTTTTGGTTGTTGGCATCGTTTAATTGTATGGCTGTATTGAATGCAGGAAGAATGCTTGTTTCGGTGGCCTTCATTCCTTTTTTCAAAACAATGCCTTTAAAGTAAACCGTTTGGCCGGGCCGATAAATAGAACGATCGGTAAATAAGAATGTGACAGGTTTTATTTGTTCTGGTTTTTCGTAACTGTTGTAATAAGTGGTATAATTATTTTCATCTAAAAAAAGTTCGTCTGAGCCTGACTTTATTTGAAACAAAAGATTTCTATACTCTTTTGTTTTTTTTATTTTGAATAATCCATTTTTATCTGTGGTATAAGTTTCGGCTTTTACATCTTCATTAGCACTGTTATTATAGTTGTATTTTGTTTGCCAAATTTGTACCTGTGCATTGTTGTAAGGCTCACCATTATCCCTGTTCAATACATAATATACATCCTTATTATTTGTTATATAGCTGATGTTGCTTACGTAAGTTAATTGACGGGCAATTATATTTTTTTGTAAAGAGAAATTTTTATCAAGGCTCGCAAGGATGAAATAAGTACCGTTAGGCAAACCATCCACTTTTATTTCTGCCGAATGATCTTGATAATCTTTTAGGTCAGGTAAGGCTACACTCCAGGTTTTTACAGATGGTAGGGAAACAATATTTTTCCATAATTTATCATAATCCCTTCTGTCCATTTTTTTTATTTCCTCCCGGTATGTTTTTATAAGGCGGAAATAAACGGTTTTTGCATTTTTATAATTTACCAATGTTCTGAATGGTTGCCCAGGTACATTTACCTGTTCTGTTTCAAGTTGGAGATATGGACGTTCAATTTCAATCAGCAGGTTTTGCGCATTAATTCCACCTTCTGTTTTCGGCCAGGTGTTAATGGCAGAGTCGCATAATTCTTTGGCTCTTCTTATATCATACTGGTTAGTGGTACTAGTGAAAGGCTCATACGTTTGGCCTTGCCGGTAATAAATTTGCGCCCTTAAATACATGGCTTGGGCCGATGCCGGGTTGTCGGCATATTTATCTTCTATATATTTTAAAGCGGCTTCGTATAATTTAATTTTATAGTTGTTTACCGCATGCTGATTTACAAAATTCAACCTGATCAAATCTGCATCCAGTAAAGCATCCGGGTTGGCATCTTTCAAATGAAACTGTAAAATATTTTGCAGC
>JBGSIG010000467.1:0-3829 GCA_041742655.1 Ferruginibacter sp.
GCCAATGAGGAAAAGCGAGGTGATAATGAGCGGCCCCAGTACCCAGGAAATTTTTCCAATCGCTCGGTGTATGTGCGCCTTGCCCGAATGTATCAGCAAAGGTTGTGCAATCAGTAACAACATCCATGTCATCAGCAAAGCGCCGTGAATATGGATGAGCATGGTTGCATCTTTAAAATGAGGGAACTGGCTGGTATACGATTGATAAAATCCCCACTGGATGCCAATTAAAATCAATAAAATAAAGATGGACGTGTTGAGATACACTTTTTGCATGGCGGTTGTTTTGGGTTGGGCTGTAATGAACGGTTAAGCTAACCATTTCCTGCGGAAATTGCAAATGGGGCTTTTTTATGGGTTATCGCCGGTAGTGATAACACTCCCGAAATAATCGGGACATGCAGCCTTGGCTGCGTGAAAAGCCCAACGCATCAACACCAGCCTCATGCAACCTTGCAGCGGAATACTGGTAGCTGAAATAATCGTCTGCAGGTTGCTGTGATCAGTGACCCGGAACACGGAAGCAAGCTTACAAAATGTGGGAGCAGCATCACTTAAACTGACCCCGTATCTCAAAACTGATAGCTTGCTTAAAAACACCTTTATTTTAATTTGGGTACATTCGTCTTACACCCCAGTAACTCATCTTAATAAATAATGATTTATGGATAGTAATCAATTCCAGGAATTTCAATTACCTGAACCTTTTTTAAGCCTGTTTCGCAAGGCAGCAAAACATATTAAACTAATAGTGCTATGTATAGTATTGCTCATTGTTTTCTTCGGTGCTTTTTTTCAAATTGAGCCTGAAGAGTTAGGCGTAATAACAAGGTTTGGAAAATACACCAGGACCGTAGAACCCGGGTTGAATTTTAAAATTCCTTTTATGGAAACGCTTTACAAAATACCGGTGGAACGGCAACAGAAACAGGAATTTGGGTTTCGCACTACCAGCGTGGGCGTGCAGTCTACCTTTTCAAAAGAAGATACCAAAGGAGAATCGCTGATGCTTACCGGCGATTTGAATTTAGCGGATGTGGAATGGGTAGTGCAATATCGCATAGACAATCCGTATGATTTTCTTTTTAAAGTAAGAAACCCGGAAAACACGTTACGGGATATTTCTGAAGCCTGCATGCGGCAGGTAGTTGGCGACCGTACCGTAAATGAAGTACTGACAGTGGGTAGAACAGAGGTAGCCAACAAAGCCCAGGAATTAATTCAAAAATTAAGTAAAGAATATTCTTTGGGCATCAATATAGACCAGGTGGTGTTGCAGGATGTGAATCCGCCCGACCAGGTGAAGGCTGCCTTTAATGCAGTGAACCAGGCACAGCAGGAAAAAGAAACATTGATAAACCAGGCAAAGTCGGAGTACAATAAAGTAATTCCAAAAGCTGCCGGGCAGGCAAAAGAAACCATTCAAAAAGCAGAAGGTTATGCGCTTGAAAGAGTAAACAATGCACAGGGCGAGGTAGCACGTTTTAATGACCTGTACACTGAGTATGTAAAAGCTCCGGAAGTAACCAAGCGAAGAATTTACCTGGAGACCATGAGCAAAGTATTACCGCAACTGGGCCAAAAAATTATAACAGATAAAGGAGGTAACAATGTGCTGCCACTCCTTCAACTGCAAACGAATAAAAAAACTAAAGAAGATTCATTATGACACAGAAAAAACTAATCTTATTGATAACAGCATTAGTAGTGCTGCTGATTGCCATTTCACAAAGCACCTATATTGTAAATGAACAAGAGCAGGTAGTGATTACCCAGTTTGGTAAACCTGTTGGAAACGCCGTTGTAAATTCCGGCATCCAGTTTAAGGTGCCATTTATTCAAACACCCAACTATTTTGACAAGCGCTATCTTGAGTGGGACGGAGATCCGAACCAGATACCTACGAAAGATAAGAAGTTTATTTATGTAGATGCCTACGCACGCTGGCAAATTACAGATCCGCTCCAGTTTTATAAAAGACTCACCAATGAGCGTGGCGCCCAGTCGAGGTTGGATGATATTTTAGATGGCGAAACAAGGGATTACATCGCCAACCATAATATTGAAGAAACAGTAAGAACCAGCAACAGGAATCCTGTAACAACTGATTCGCTGAGTGAACCACTGACTGATACATTGATAAGGGTAGATGTGGGCCGTGAGCAAATACAAAACCTGATACTTGCCTCTGCCAACAAACGGGCTTCTGACCTTGGCATCGTTATCCTGGATTTTCGTTTTAAGAGACTCAATTATGTAACGGAAGTGCAGGACCAGGTGTATAAGCGCATGACCAGTGAAAGATTTCGTATTGCCGATAAATTTCGTTCAGAAGGACAAGGGGAAGCATCCCGGATTAATGGAGAAAAAGAACGTGAACTAAAATCGATACAATCGGAAGCATTTAAACTTGCTGAAGAAGTAAAAGGAAAGGCCGATGCACAGGCGGCCTCCATTTATGCCTCAGCTTATAACAAAACAGCTCAATCGAAAAGCCTTTATGGCTTTCTAAAATCAATGGAATCTTTTGAAAAGACTTTTGATGAAAAAACATCTG
Source organism: Ferruginibacter sp. (assembly GCA_041742655.1). Lineage (GTDB taxonomy): Bacteria > Bacteroidota > Bacteroidia > Chitinophagales > Chitinophagaceae > Ferruginibacter. Next base: position 2,558 of record JBGSIG010000467.1, read on the forward strand.
TCATCATCTCAACCGAGAGTGAATTTTATAAATACCTTAAATCGATGGATTAAGAATACGTAAGAAATTTTAATTAGCAGGAGCTCTTTCTACAATAAATTTAAAGGTTCGGTAATTGGCTGCAGCCCCGGTTGTTGTGCCACACCCCCGGTCAAAAAAAATATTTTAAATCGAAATGACATATCTATGATTAAAATGAAAATTTTCGCTTCACTTACTTTATTGTTATTACTGAGTACATCGCTTTCGCTGAGCGCCCAGGATTATAAAACGTTAACCTACTATAAGGATGATTCCCTGAAGTTGGAACTGGATTTATTCCTTCCGGATTCAATCGCTTCCAATGAAAAAATCCCATTGGTCATTTATGTTCACGGGGGAGGTTTTTCAGGTGGAAATCGTAACGGTGGCCATAACCTGGCAAAATTTCTTTCCAAAAAGAAAATTGCAGTGGCTTCTATTTCCTATACATTGTACATGAAGAATAGGGATTTTGGTTGTAATGGCATATTATCAGAAAAAATAAAAGCCATTCAAATTGCAGTAAATCAGTTATGGTTAAGTACTGAATTCTTTATCGATAACCGGCAAAAATTTAACATCGATACAGCAAAAATATTTATCGCAGGAAGCAGTGCTGGCGGCGAAGCTGTTTTGCATGCCGCATTTTGGAATCGTCAAATGATGAATTTATATCAGCAACAATTGCCAGATCATTTTAAATACGCCGGAGTAATTTCCGGGGCAGGAGCCATCATGGATTTAAACCTAATAACCCGGGAAACACTTGTGCCGGTGATGATGTTTCACGGAGAAAAAGACCCGACAGTTCCGTACGCTACGGCCTCACATCATTTTTGTCCGCCAAACTCCAGCGGGTGGTTAATGTTATTCGGATCTGGATCTATTTATAACTATATTTCAAATTTAGGTGGTACAGTTTCTCTTATCACATATCCTTACGGAAACCACGGCATTGCCGGGGCTCATTTTTATCAAAACCAACAGCCTGTTTATGATTTTATAAGGCAGGTTCTCCAGGGCGAAAAATTCCAGGATCATCAATTTATAGCAGCACAACCAAATTAGAAAATCATTTTTAATACCCGCTGCCATGGTTCGTGTCTTCACGAAACATCTACACTTCAACCTTTCGGCTTCGCTCAATGTTCCTCAATGGTATGCCGACGAAAGGATTGCGTACAACGGTTAAAAGAGATTTCGAAAGTAAGCTTATCGACAAAAAAGAGCAGGAGTAAAACTCAAGACACT
>JBGSIG010000468.1:0-4430 GCA_041742655.1 Ferruginibacter sp.
GATTCTGTAGAAAATCATACATGCTGTTGCTAAAAGACTTAACCGGAAATTCTTAATTTCGAAATTGGAGAATCGGTGCGGAAAAATGATGTTTTCTAGCCTGTTATAAAAATATATGTATACTAATTTTTAAATAGCTACCTTCTGCAAAAATTTGTTTCTTAAAAATGCGGCAGGATAAACCATTTTCTGTTATTCCCTTTAATGACACAGTACGAATTGAGAAATTATACCAGTATGATATTCTTGATACGTATGCTGAAGATACCTTTGATAGAATAGCAAAACTGGCTGCTTCTATTTTTAACGCTCCCAATGCCATCATCAGTTTTACAGATGCCGACAGAATCTATATTAAAGCTAATTTAGGCCCGCAAAAGGAAACCGAAATCCCACGTAAAGACATTCTTTTTTCGCTCCCCATAGTAGAAGGTGTGCCGGTAGTTATTGAAGATACGCACCAGCATTCGCACCTGCTGGAAAGTCCGTTGGTGAATACTCCCGGCGGCATCAGGTTTTATGCAGCCGCTCCGCTGGTGACCCCGGAAGGATTTAATGTGGGCAGTATTTGCGTTATTGATGATAAACCCAGAAAAGCATCAGGTGACCAGGTGAAATTTTTAGAGGAACTTTCGTTAATTATTATAGAAAGGCTTGAATCTCGTGCTGCTGCTAAAAAAGCAATGAAGATACAGGTGGAGTATATGAACCGAACAATGCATGATCTTAGAAATTATGCATCTTCCATTTTACTGGCGGCAGAATTTATTAAAACCGGCGAGGATCACGACGCTCTTCCCGAAATGAATGATATCATTTACAGAAATTCTCAACATATCAAGGATAGATTAAATACAGTACTCGATATATCAAGGATAGAAGATGAGAACCTGTCCCTGCATTTTGAAGGCACCAGTTTAAATAGTTTGTTGAATAATATCATTCAAAATTTTCAGTTGCTTTCGAAGAATAAACAGCAAACGATCATCACTGAATACGCTCCGGACATTCTTATAAATATTGATGTAAAAAAGATGATCGAGGTTTTTGAAAATTTATTAAGCAATGCCATTAAATTTTCTTTTCATCATTCCGTAATCAGGATATCTACTTCTATAAAAGACAATAAAGTAGAAATTGGTTTTCATGATGCCGGACAGGGATTGAATGAAACAGATAAGAAAAATCTTTTTATTAAATATGCAAAAATGAGTTCTTTACCAACTGACAAAGAAAAATCAAATGGTTTAGGACTTTCGATTTCTAAGATGCTTGTAGCCCTGCACAATGGAAAAATTTATGCAGAAAGTGAAGGTAAAAACAAGGGAACTTCTTTTTACGTATCCCTTCCCATAAAGGTTGCTGATTAATTTTTTACTACGCCGGGAAACATTTAAAAACATAAAAGACCTGAACTAACTTCAAAAAAGTGACGACGCATTACTGTTCAGCACATCTATTTACCAGGTGAGGAAATAGATACCCCAAGCGGGATGCAATTCCCTGTTATACCCCGGCCACCGGACCGCTCAAAGCTGCAAGCTTTTGTTCATCACTATGTATTTTGCTTTTCAGGTCATCAATATCTTTATTGAGATCGTCTAATTTATCAGATGCCTTTCTTGCATCACTCCCATTATTTTGTGCATGGTTAGCGGATTTCTTTGCAGCTTTTGCTTTTTTCTTATCCTGCGAATCTCCCGAAAGCTCGATGGCTGCCTCCTGGTTATCATCGGCAGCTTTCTGTGATTCATCAGCTGTTTTTTGCACCTTGTCAGTGTATTGCGCAACCTGGTTTTCTAACTTCGCCAGTTTAAGTTTATTTTCATTTAATGATTTAGCTATTTTAAGTTTGTCCTTTTCAATATTCAATATGGTAATAGAATCTTTTGTAACTGCCTGTGCAGATACAATACCGCAAAATAGCATCATTGCCATCACAGTTAAAATCCATTTCTTTTTCATAATATTTTTTTAGCCAGCTGTTATTTTAATAATAACGTGGTATTACTATAAGGTGGAAAACCGTGCCATGATGTATAGCTGTTAATTCCTTCCTTGTTTTTTCACGCCAGCCGGTTTTTTGCAAGCGACACTTACAATTCAAAAGAAACTTTTCGCGAAACCCGGATGCAGAAAAGAGCTTCGGCAATTATTTTGCACCCTTCTTCTAATGCATTTTTTAAGATCTGTAAGTTGCGCTCGTACAGGCTAAGGGCTCTAAATGCAATTTTGATTACAAAAGCACTTTTTCTGAAGCAGCTTCTCTTGCAAGATTTATCATTTGCCAATATGGAGGCTGGTAGTTATTGGCCACAATGAATTGTTGAATCTTTACTGAAGTTTTTGTTTTAAGACTTTTGTACATAGCAACAAAATACTGGTTCTTTAGTGCCTGTGTAGCACTCATACCTTCAGGTATAATACCAGTTTTACCAAAGTAATTTTTAATGATGCACCAACTCTTTACCAATCTTACCAATGGTAATTGCCAACGATTATAGCCTATCTCTTTTCCTTTATCTGCTTCTTCCAGCAACACATCCATCACAGCATTATCAATATGATCTTTTAATAAAGTTTCAGGATCACGCCATTCGGCCACTATACTTACCTGTGGATCGTACTCCAGGTCGCCAGGCATTTGTGTTACAAAATTTTCAACGCCAAAAGCATGTAGCCAGTTTACCACACCCGGCGATGAGATGGTAGACACACGCTGCCATAAATTAATACCTGATTTATTATAGGCATATGAAGCGACTTCAGAACAAAACATAGCTGTTGAATCGTGAAAATTCATTTTAAAATCGTAGGGGATATGACGACTTTGTGACTCGTTGTAAGCAAGCTTTGCAGCTTCATGTGGCAGCATTTTATTTTTTTGCAATTGAGGTAAATCAATCCTGGGCCTTAACACCATGCATCGTAGCTTTTTATCTTTTACATATTGTTGCAAAGAAGAAATGGCTACTCCTTTTTCAATATGTGCCTCAATTAAAAAGGCCTCTCCTTCCTCATCAATATAAATTAATGCAACATGAGAAAAATTAGCCGGGTAATCATTGCCTCTTGAAATAAGGGCTGATACTTCTGCTCCTCCCCTTGACACCAGCAAGTCGCCACTATGCACTTTAATACCAAACAGATTTACTGAAGGGGTAAGCGAAGGTTCGTCTGTTACCTTAAGGGCGGGATTAAATGGAAGGTCGGGCGTTTGCAATAATACTTCTTCTGCGGCTGCCCTCATTCCATAAAATAGTTGATATAAATTATTACGAACAGTGAAATCATTCATATCCCAGTGCTGCGATTGTGATTTAATTTCACTGCGCACTTTAGAGTAATACCGAAGGAAAGAATCCCGTTGCTGTTGTTGCACAGCTACCAAAGGGGCAAGAGAAAAAAAGTTGCTTAGGATAAGTTTGAAACTACTATCAGTAGCAGCGATACCTGGTTGTTGAATTCTATGAAATAATTTTTCTTCTTCGCCAAACAAAAAATTAATACTTGAATCGACACTGGATGTACGTTTCTTTTTTGCTTTTGTGAAATTATTTTCTAATTGCTTCCATAATAAATCTTTGTTCCATGTAAATGGTTTTTGGGTTGCCGTGTTGATGGCGGGTTCATCTGAATCTGGAATTAACAGCAAGCTGTAGAGTAGTAATAATATTGTTAACCCTGCAAGTAACCTCTTAATAAGATTTTTCATACATTTTTTTAAACTGCCAGATCACCAGTTACAAGGATATCAAAAACTCTTTTAGCAAATTGACATCAGCTGAAATTTTAGTACTCTTTTTTTGTAAGGCCAATTGCTGTTGTACCAAAGCAGGTATTGCAACAGTTTCACCGATTAACGGTTCTACTACATCGTAAAATTTTACCGGGTGTGCCGTTTCTAAAACAATTCCTTTTTCCGCGGGATTTTTTTGGAGATATCGTTGCAAAGCAAGGTAACCAACAGCACCATGAGGGTCTAATAAGTAACCCTCGTTTTTATAAACTGTTTGCAATGTATTTTTTGTTTCTGCATCAGTTATACTGCAACTACTCAATGTATTTTTAAGGTCTGCAAATTGGTGATGAAAAATTTCGAGAATACGAATGAAGTTACTTGGGTTACCAACGTCCATTGCATTGGATATGGTAGCCACCGCTTTTTTAGGTTCATACTTTTCAGTCTGCATAAAATTGGGCACTGTATCGTTGGCATTACAGGCGGCAATAAAATGTGTTACCGGCATGCCTGAAACATGCGCCAATATCCCGGCGCAGATATTACCAAAATTGCCACTGGGTACACAAATAACCGGCGGTTTTTTTTGCGCCCATTGTTTATAGGCGAATAAATAATAAAACTGTTGTGGTAACCATCTTGCTACATTGATAGAATTTGCGGACGTAAGAAATAATTTTTCATTCAA
>JBGSIG010000469.1:0-1764 GCA_041742655.1 Ferruginibacter sp.
TGCCATATTGATAAACGGCGATGCCAATGTGGACTTTAGTTTTGTAAGCGGCGAGCGTACACCCTTACAGAAAAAACCTGGCGAGTTGATTTATGCAGGGGGCAAACAATCAGGCAGCGCCATTGAGTTAAAAATTGTAAATGATGTATCGCAAAGTTATATCACCCAATTATGGAACAATAATAGTTTTGCAAATCAGAAAAATGCGGAGCAATCTTTTATTCACCCATGGAGCAGATATTTTACTGCAGCACTTTTTGCAATAGCAATCTCTACCGCCATATTTTGGGCTTTAGTAGATATTACCAAACTACTTCCTGCAGTAATTGCGGTATTAATTGTTGCCTGTCCCTGTTCATTATTATTATCTACCACCTTTACTTATGGTAACATGTTGCGCATTTTTGGGAAAAATAAATTGTACTTAAAAAATGGCGGCGTTATTGAAAGCATGGCTAAAATAAACACCATCGTTTTTGATAAAACCGGCACCCTTACCAAAACACTTGCGCCAGTTGTTACGTACCACGGCACACCGCTCACTCAAAAAGAATTGGCTGCTGTTAAGGCTGTTACCAGGCAATCATCTCACCCACTTAGCAAAATCATTACCCAAAATTTAGCATCGCCCAATACTATACAGGAAATGGCCGTTGAAAGCTTCCAGGAATTTACAGGTAAAGGCATACAAGCCACGGTGAATGAAATGCCGATGAAAATTGGATCCGCTGCTTTTTTAAATGAATATTATGATGGCTCCGGCCGAAACACGGGATCTAAAATTCACATTCAACTCAACAACCTGCACATGGGTGCCTTTACCATCAACAATGATTACAGGCCTGGCATTCAGGCATGCATTACACAGTTGCAACAAAAAAAATACGAGCTCCTCTTGCTTTCCGGCGACAATGATTCAGAAAAAAATACGCTCACAAAATTGTTTGGCAGCGATAGTGACATACGGTTTAACCAATCGCCGCAAGACAAACTTAATACAATTAAAATATTACAAGCGCACCATAAAAACGTATTGATGTTGGGCGATGGCCTTAACGATGCCGGCGCACTGATGCAAAGCGATGCCGGCATTGCTGTAAGCGACAACACCGCCCAATTTTCGCCGGCTTGCGACGCAATTATAGACGGCAGTAAAATTGCACTGATGCCCCAATTTTTAGCCTACGCAAAATCAGGAAAAAAGATTGTTGCAGCCAGCTTTACATTGTCCATCTTATATAATTTAGTTGGACTTTCCTTTGCGGTACAAGGAACATTATCCCCCATTATAGCAGCCATATTAATGCCCGCAAGCAGCATCAGTATTGTATTGCTGGTAACCTTGTTGTCTACGTTAAGTGCAAGGAAGATTGCCCCCCATCTCCATCGCCGCGGAGAGTTATTCGACGACTTCATTTAAACTTCTACGCTTCAATAGTTGGTTTCTAAAAGTGTTTGTAAAAGTCACCCCTCAAAAGTAATAACTGGCTGCCGGCAAATTACACCAAGATGCATCATCGAAAAGCAAGTGCTAATTAAAAAACCTTTACTCACCATTGACATTTCCGCATTGCCCAATTCCATTTCCCATTTCTTATTTTCCATTCGCTATTGTCGATTCGCTATTGCTCCTTCGCCATTCAAAATTCACAATTGCCTATTCCTTATTGCCTATTCACCATTGTCCATTCACCATTTATCACTCACCTCCCCCCTATGACGAAAATCATCTCCCATCCCGTGCCATATCATATTTTAAAATCA
>JBGSIG010000470.1:0-3693 GCA_041742655.1 Ferruginibacter sp.
TACAATTGGTAAATGTGAAACACGATAATCACTGATAAGGCGAATAGCCTTTCCGATGCTGTCTTGCAACTGCAACCTGGGAATATTATTATTGATGAGACTCGCAGTTAGCATGATGTAAATAATTGTATGCTTTAAACTGTAACGACAGGTATATGATTAAAGTATAGGACAAATAAAATTGCTATTCTGTTGCAGCAGCTCCATTCAGTTTCGCAAAAAAGCCATCCAATATTCTGTTAAATTCTAACGGCACTTCCATCATCGGAGCATGCCCGCATTTATCAATAATATGAAGTTCGCTGTTGGGGATAAGGTTATTAAATTCTTTGCCCACAAAAGGCGGTGTGATGCTATCGTTATTTCCCCAAATAAGACATGTAGGTTGCTTAATATCTTTTAATTCTTCGCCAAGATTATTGCGGATAGCGCTCTTTGCAAGGGCAATAATTTTTATTACTTTGATGCGGTTATTAGTTATTTCAAAAACTTCATTTACCAGTTCATCAGTTGCCATGGCAGGGTCATAAAAAGTCAATGCGGTTTTTTTTCTTATATATTCTTTATCACCCCGTTTGGGATAGGTATCGCCCATACCGTTTTCAAATAAACCGGAACTGCCCGTTAATATAAGCGATTTAATGCGCTGAGGATGTTTAAGAATATGTACCAACGCTACATGACCACCCAACGAATTGCCGAGTAAATGGATATTGTAATAGTTTCGTTGTTCAATAAACCTGAAAACGAATTTTTCTAATCCACTCACAGAAGTATGCAAAAGATCCATCTCCAGTAATGGTAATATGGGCACTATTACTTTATTGGTTTTTCTAAAATGTTCAATCAGGTCCTTAAAATTACTTAATGCGCCAAATAAACCATGCAGCAATAGTAGTGGTTCGCCTTCGCCTACTTCTATATATTTAAACTTTCCGTCTTGTTTATATTCGTAACTCATTTGCAGGGAATAATAATTGCAGGTGTTTTAATAGACACTAAAATAGTGAATTGGGCTAAAATTACATTAAATAAAACAATGCCTCAAATTAATGCGGAATTTTGGATGATAAGCCTTCAAAATAATCTCCCAACTGGGTAAACATATCTTTAAAAATTGGGATGACTTTACCAAAGCCATCTATTATTTTTGGCCCAAACGGTTTTACAAATGGAAATGTTTTTGAAGACTGGATAGTTGCTTCATTAAACAGGTGTATTTTTTCGGCATAAAATAAAAATATGCTGAATATTATCAGGTATAATATGATATAAAAAAATATTCCTCCAATCCGGTTAGCCCAGCCAAGTAAAGCCATTTCAAAACTTTTTTCAATCAGTTTTGCACCCATGTTAACTAATAAAACAACCACCAAAAACACCAGTGCAAAAGAAATAAAGGGTAACCATTTAGCAGAAATACTTACAGTGTTTTGTAAATAAACCGCCACAACCGCTGATAGCTTCAAAGCAGCAGCAAGACCAACAATAAAAGCAACGATAGAGAACAGGGCAACTATTAATCCCTTTCTATACCCCTTGAAAATGGCTACCAAAATTAATATGATGAAAATTACATCAATCACTGGCTGATTTTATTTATTCAACATTTCTTTTACAATGTTACTGATTGTTTTCCCATCGGCAAGGCCAGCCAATTGTTTACTGGCAACACCCATTACTTTGCCCATATCTGCAGGTGAGCTTGCTCCTGTTTGAGCAATTATAGCCGACACTGCTTGTTTTATTTCACTTTCTGCCAACTGTTTTGGTAAAAATCTTTCTATTACTTCTATCTCTTCTTTTTCTTTAATTGCTAAATCCTGTCGCCCTTGCTTTTCAAAAATGTCTAAAGAATCTCTGCGCTGTTTCATCATTTTTTGTAAAAATTTCTGTTCGGTAGCTTCGTCAATTTCACCGCCTGCGCCTGGCTCTGTTTTTGCCTTTATTATTTCCGCTTTAATAGCCCTTAAGCTACGTAAAACACCTTCGTGCTTTGCTTTCATGGCATCTTTCATTTCAGCCATTATCTGTTGTTCTAAACTCATATTTAATTTGCCCCATCTCCGCCGCGGTGGAGTGCAGGACTTTTTTTATATAGTTAATGAATATTTTTTATGCTTAGTTGAAGCCGGGTGATTACCAACTTTACAGCTATTGCTGTTCTTTCAATTGTATTGCTTTGAATTTGTCAAAAAATTCTTTGGCAAATTTTTTCATATCATCACTCATTTCCTTTTGTTGAGTGGCTCTTTTAAAAGTATCAGCCATTGTCATCAGCATTTGGTAGTAAAAATCTGCCATTTCATCCATCATCATGTCTTTTGTCCACAAATCAATGCGCAGCGCTGTTTTATCGGCACCGTCCCAAAAGGCGATACACATTGCCTTGGCTTTTTGCGCCATATCTGCTGTACTATCACTTGCGCTCCAGCTAATTTGCTCCGGAATTTTATTGGGATCTAAAAGAACGTCTATTTTTATTGTTGATTGATTCATACAAGACTATTAACTATTGCCTGATTATTAAGTTGGCAAAGATAAAGTGTTTGGTCGGGTGTTTAATCTGTAATTGCGGCAGATTTTTCGATGTTTTCCCAAAACAGTTTGTTACTGGCAGCCAACTGATAATTGGCAGCAAATTTTTTACCCTTATTGATCAGTTCCGTACGTTTATGCTCGTCCTTGAAAAGTATCATCATCTTATCTGCGATATTTTCAAAAATGGCAGGATCAGTGAACAAAATTCCATCGCCAAAAATTTCTGCCAATATGGGGGAATTGCCCGTAATCACCGGAACCTCATTCTGCATTGCTTTTAATATCGAGAAATAAACGCCGGTGGGTTGAAGGCCATAAATAAATACATAAGCATTACTAATTATTTCTATTAATTCTTCAATTTTTGTATCAACTAACAGCTTTACATCATTTCTGTATTTATATGTTTTTAAACTTTTTACCAATGTGTTGCCCGGCAATAACGCGTTTGTAGCAATTATCAATTGCATATTACTCTTTTGCCTTTTCTTAAAAAATGAAAATGCTTTTAGCAGGGCAATCAAATGACCCGAACCATTGCCATCGCCAACATATAAAAAATACTCTTTACCTTCTGTATATTTTTCTTTAGTAATTTCAGCTTCCTTCTTCTGCAAAACTGTTTCATCAACACCATTATAAATTACTGCAATTTTTTCCGGAATAATTTCAGGATATTTGGTACAAATGTCTTTTTTTGCACGAGGTGAAAATGTAATGATGGTAGCGGCCTTCTCAAAAGAAACTGTAATATTTTTCTTAAAATGTTTTGTACTATCTGAAAAGTAAATATCAGGAACCAGCAAACATTGAGGCACTTTCGTTTTTGGCGAACAAATGCAATCCATATTGATAAAAATGTCGGCCTTGTGTTTTTTCAATAGCGCAGGTAATTTATACGCATACCATATTTTCCAAAGAATTGAATTTGTAGAGTTTGGTGTACTGCCAGTAAAAGTTAAATTTTTTTTTGGCAATAATTTAGTAGTGTCGGAACCATGAATTATAAAAAAAGAGTGTTCGGGATGGCTATTGATGATTGGATAAATGCAATCAGCAATAAAGAAACTTTGATCGTTACCAGTGTTATTCAACACTCTATTAATATTTATTACAACATTCATTGTATGGAAAGGATAGGTAGAAATTAGG
>JBGSIG010000471.1:0-8916 GCA_041742655.1 Ferruginibacter sp.
ATCCTTAGGGTAGGCGAAATAAAACGGAAGGTGCGGCCAATGCCGGATCCTTTTTGTAAAAAAGCGTCCTGCATATCGCCCCTCACTTTAAAATAGGTGTAAGAATTTGGCACGTCATTGAAGTCCCCGCAAAGAATAACAGGGTAGGGGCTCTTTTCAATAAAATCATGTACTATGTCAGCTTGCTGGCTTCTAAATTTATACCCTCTTTTTAATTTCTTTACAATATTTTTCGAGTCTTTAAATCCTTCTTTTTTGCGCTGTTTTAGTTCGCTCAGCGTTTGATATTCTTCTGGACCAAACCTTACCGATTGCAGGTGAATGGTAAATACTCTTATCTTTTGATTATTGTATTGGATGTCGGCATATATCACTTGTTGCACATCCCACCTGTTGCCAAAATCAAATATGCCAGTTGCTGTGATAGGGTATTTAGAAAAAATGACAATACCCACCTCAAAGTTTTTATGATCATCTTCTGTTGGTACATAATAGTGATAAGGATAGCCCATTTTTTTTACTGCAGGTATATTATACGCGAAATTTTCACTGTTTTTTGACTCTGAAAATTCCTGGAAACAAAGTACATCTGCTTCATTCTTTTGTACTTCCAGCAGCATTGCTTCCCGGTAACTGCCGCCGCCGTTTTTTTCCTTATTTGGTTCGTCCCAACTGCTTACGTTCCAGGATAAAACCCGCAGGTTATTAGCTTTTTTTGAAACATTGAATGGTTTATTTACATGAAAGCTAAATGCAACGGAAATTTGTTGCCAGCTCAATAAAATGGCAGCAAGCGAAAGCAGGCTCCATCTTGAACGGGTAACAATTCCACCAATAAAAAATACAATCATTGCCGCCAACAGCACCGGAAAAATCAGGCCCAAAATAGCGATAAACCAGTATTTTTCTGCGTTTAAAAACGGTACAAGGCAGGCAAGCAAGTAAACAAAAACAGCAATAATCTTAATAAATATAAAAAGATTTGTAATTTTTTTTGAATAAGCCAATTGAAAAAATCAGTATTTAAATTAAAAAAAGTTTCAGCAAAAGTTCTTACAGTTATAACAACGTCATAATTAAAATGAAGATAAGACGCTATTGTAAATTTTCTGGTTTTTCGTTCGTTAACTTAATATAGTTGCTGCATCGGTGGGTTTTTTCGTATATCGTCATGGGTAAACCAGCAGATTTAATTGCCAGCCAATTCTGGCACCTTTTTTATAAAACAAATTTGAAAATACCAGTATACTGTCAATTTACAGTCAATTTTATGGCAATTTCCTGTCACTAATGGCATAAAATAACGTTGGCAAAATATCCGGCATTGAATTTCAAAATTTAACCTGCAACCCGTACCTTTGCGCTCTGAAAAAACACCTCATTACAATAAAATTTCATTTATGGCCAATACAGGCAAAATAAAATCGATCATTGGTGCTGTTGTGGATGTACAATTTGACAGCGACAGCAAGCTTCCCGAAATTTTGAACGCATTAGAATTAAAGCGTGAAAATGGGGATATTTTGGTGCTGGAAGTTCAGCAACATTTAGGTGAAGATAGTGTGCGCACAATTGCCATGGACGGAACAGAGGGTTTGGTGAGAGGCACAGTCGTGACAGATACGGGAAAGGCGATAGCAATGCCGGTAGGAGATGGAATTAAAGGCCGCTTATTTAACGTAACAGGCGATGCTATTGATGGTTTGCCACAGGTGAGTAAGGAAGGAGGACGTCCGATTCATGCAAATCCACCTTTATTTCAAGACCTTAGTACTGCCAACGAAATTTTATTCACGGGTATCAAAGTAATTGATTTGATTGAACCTTATGCAAAAGGCGGTAAAATTGGTTTGTTTGGAGGAGCAGGTGTGGGTAAAACGGTATTAATTCAGGAGTTGATTAATAATATTGCGAAAGCATATAGCGGCGTTTCAGTATTTGCAGGCGTAGGTGAGCGTACGAGGGAAGGAAATGATTTGATGAGAGAGATGATTGAGGCGGGCATTATGAATTACGGAGAAAAGTTTAAGCACAGTATGGAAGAAGGAGGATGGGATTTGAGTGCAGTAAATATGGAAGACCTAAAAGAGTCAAAAGCAACTTTTGTATTTGGACAAATGAATGAACCACCTGGAGCCAGAGCACGTGTGGCATTAAGCGGATTAACAATAGCGGAATATTTTCGCGATGGAGATGGTACCGGCCAGGGAAAAGATATCTTGTTTTTCGTAGATAATATCTTCCGTTTTACACAGGCAGGTAGTGAGGTATCGGCATTATTAGGCCGTATGCCAAGTGCAGTGGGTTATCAGCCAACACTGGCCACAGAAATGGGCTTAATGCAGGAAAGGATCACGTCTACTAAAAGCGGTTCTATTACTTCTGTTCAGGCGGTTTATGTACCTGCAGATGATTTGACAGATCCGGCTCCTGCGACAACTTTTGCGCATTTGGATGCCACAACGGTATTGAGCAGAAAAATTGCGGATTTGGGTATCTATCCTGCAGTGGATCCGTTGGATTCTACTTCAAGAATTTTGACACCCTTCATTGTGGGCGACGAACATTACAATACCGCCAACAGGGTAAAACTTATTTTACAACGTTATAAAGAGCTACAGGATATTATCGCCATTCTTGGTTTGGATGAATTGAGTGATGAAGATAAACAGGTAGTATCAAGGGCACGTAAAGTACAGCGTTTCCTTAGCCAACCTTTCTTTGTGGCAGAACAATTTACAGGGTTGAAAGGGGTATTGGTTCCTATTGAAGATACTATTCGTGGTTTTAATGCTATTATGGATGGAGAGGTGGATGAATATCCCGAAGCAGCTTTTAACCTGGTAGGCACATTGGAAGAAGCTGTTGAGAAAGGCAAAAAACTAATGGCCGCAGCGCATGCTTAACAAATTAGCACTTTAGAATATTAACTAATCAGCATATTATTAAGACATGATTCTAGAAATATTAACTCCAGAAAATAATATATTCAGCGGCACAGTATACGGTGTGCAACTTCCTGGCATTGGCGGTTTGTTTGAAGTACTAGATAAGCATGCCCCGATGGTAAGCGCTTTAAAGGCGGGAAAGTTGAAAATTTTGAAAGACAAAAATTCCCAGGTTTCTTATAGCATACAAAGCGGCTTTGCAGAGGTTTTGAATAATAAAACAACGGTATTGGTGGAAGGAGCACAAGAAATTTAAAAACGCTATTTGTTTTTATACACCCACGCATTATTGCGTGGGTTTTTTTATTTCAGGCATACTGTTCAATCGATATAAAATCCCTTTTTAGAATATCCAATTATTTCTTTGCGCTATTGAATTCGCCTTCTCTTACTAAAGATTATCCTGATAGTTTTAAGGTATTGCAAAATGTAAATTAGTGTATTATCTTTCGCTATTCCTTTTCCATTTTTTCACAATTTCAGTGCTTACCTCTAAAACAGGATTCATTATTCACTAACAAAACTTTAGAAGTATGAAACAGGTAATCCCCCAATTACTACAACAGTACCAGCAAATAATAGATGCTGCAAATAAGAGCAATGATGGCAACAGGTGCATGATTGCCCCATCGCCCGATTTGAGAAAGCAATTAAAAGACGATTTAAAAAAACTAAAAAAGCAATTAGGTTCCAACGTTCTTGGTAATATGTTGAAGCCATTAGGTAAAACAAAAGTTGGGTACAATGATGCCCTGCTTCGGCCAGGAAGTTCTTTTCCCCTGGGCATGTCTGCAAGTAAGGTTAAGTCGGTAGCGGCCAACAGGTCGCCGCTGCAGGGCATATTAAGGGTGATAGTTGTACTGGTAGATTTTTCTGACAAAGCTTTTACCCACACTAAAAAGCAGTTCCAGGATTTATTTTTTTCAGAAGGTGTGCTGGCTACTGGCAGTGTAAAAGAATATTACAAAGAGGTAACCAATGGCAAGGTAAATATTGCCGGTGAAGTGGTTGGTCCCTACCGGATGCCGAAAACACTGGCAGCCTATGCTCATGGAGAAAGTGGTGTTGGAGACTCGTTGCCTAATGCACGTACATTGGCCCACGACGCAGCCAAAGCTGCTAACAATGCAGTTAATTTTGCTCAATACGATAACGACCACGACGGCTACGTGGATGCATTTGTGGTAATACATGCTGGTAGAGGCGGAGAAGAAACCGGAAAAGGAGGTGATATATGGAGTCACAAATGGGTGTTGCCCAACGTGTATAATGCAGATGGCACACACCTTTACGCCTACCTTACAGTACCCGAGGACTGTAAGCTGGGCGTATGTGCCCACGAACTTGGGCACTTGCTTTTTGGTTTCCCCGATTTATACGATGTTGATTATACCAGTGAGGGAATTGGAGATTGGTGCCTGATGGCAGGTGGCAGTTGGAACAATGGGGGCCTAACCCCGGCACATCCGTGTGGATGGTGTAAAGCTCAGCAAAACTGGGTTAATACAATTACTTTGAGTAGTAATAAAAAGAACGTTTCTATCCAGGATGTAAAAGACTCTAAAACTATTTACAGGTTATGGAAAGAAGGAAGTTCAGGTAACGAATATTTCCTGGCTGAAAACAGAACAAAGAAAAAATATGATAAGTTTTTACCTGGCGAAGGTTTACTGATCTACCATATTGATGATGCCATTGACAGCAATAGTAACGAATTGCATTACAAAGTTGCACTACTGCAGGCCGATGGAAAAAGACAACTGGAAGGAGGCGTAAACCGTGGTGATAAGGGAGATGTATGGCCGGGTACATCCAACAAGCATACCTTTAGCAGCAGCAGTAAACCCAATTCAAAATCGTACGGCAATATCAAAACAGGGGTGGCTATAAGGCAAATAAAAAAAACAGGCGGAATTGTAACAGCCGATATGTTTGTAAAGGCAGGACCTGCGTTAGTATCATCCAAAAACAAGCCAAAGGGTATAAGGAGAAGGTAACGTTGGCTTATGAAGCTGATTCAATGTATTGGCTGTTTAAATAGTGGTGTTAACAGCAAACACTGGTACAACTTTTTGCGCATTTTTCGTGTAAAAAATAAATCCACCACACACCGGACTCGAAGCCTCTGTTAGAAAATAATATTCTTACTTTCATTTCAAATATAATAGTGATGGTTCCAATGATACCTAATGTGGCTTTGATAGAGGGAACTGTTAGTACTGTAGAAAATTATCCGTCGCAGGAAGGGTTTTGCATCGTTACGCTCTTAATTACAGAGGCACAAGAAAAAGAGGGCATGCAATTTTTAGGAGATGGCTTAACCGGAAAACAAACAAAGATTTTACTGAGTGAAATTTTGAAAAAGAAACTACATCTGCAATCTTCCATTTTAGTTAAAGGTGAAATAAGAAAGATAACCCCCATACTTTGGCGGGCTTTTGAAGAAACC
This sequence comes from Ferruginibacter sp., assembly GCA_041742655.1. Lineage (GTDB taxonomy): Bacteria > Bacteroidota > Bacteroidia > Chitinophagales > Chitinophagaceae > Ferruginibacter. The sequence goes on from JBGSIG010000471.1 coordinate 5,398, forward strand.
TGGAAAGTACCAGTCGGGTTAAAAAAATCTGCAAAAAAAAGCTCACGGAAGTAATTGATAAATTAGCTGCACGACAGAGTCACTTTTCCATTTGTTGCTTAATCTGCACATAGCTCCAGGCAAAAAAAGGCAGTAAAACAAAAACTAACCAACACCAGTACCCGCCAAAAATAATATACACAATAAGTGCCCAAAAGAGAAGGTACAGTGGGTAGCCGAGCATAAGTAACCCAATAATCGCAGCATCAAAATGAGGTGTTCTTAAAGTTTTTTTTGTGATAATTTTTTTAATGGGCAAATAAAACGGTAAATGAATCAACGCACCCAACATGCCGGGTATAAATAATAATACTTTTTTAAGATTGCTTACAGCAACCAGGAAAGTATTCCTCCGGGTTTGCAGGTCAGCTTTGTCAATTTCATACACCAGGCTTTTCAGTTGTTGGTACACTGCCCCGGTTAATTCATTCAATAAACGACCATTATCGGTAAAGTCATTGGTAAGGTCATTGTATTGAATAGGGCTACCAAAGTTGATATGAACATTTTTCCCAAAAAAATGAAAACTGCTGTAATTAATTCCAACAGGTAATACCTTCAAAGGCGTATTTTGTTCCCATGCAGCAATCGCAAGTCTTGCTGTTCCTTTTTTTAAAGGCCGCAAATGCCATTCATGTTCACACCTGCCTTCACTAAAAATTGAAATAATGCCATTTTGCTTGAATATTTCTGTACACTCTTCAAATGTTTTGTAATTGCCATCCAGGTTTTCAACACCTTCGCTGGCCCTAAATACTGGCAACATTTTTATGGAACGCAAAAGTTTAGCTACTAATTTTCCGCTAAAAGCATCCCCACGGGCTAGCGAATAAACAGGCCTGTGAAACAGGCAACATAAAATAATTGCATCAAAAAAAGAATTAGGGTGATTTGATGCAAGTAATAGCGGCTCCTTAGTTTCAAAAAATTCTTTATTATTTATTTTAATATTCCTGCAATAGATTTTAATAGCTCCTTGTGCAAGTTTTCTTCCAAATTCGTACAGCATAGGTTCAAGATAATAAAATTAAGAATTCACTATACAAAATGGACAGAAAAAGATTTTAAAGAATTAAGAAATTAAATAGCGGGGAAATAAAAGTTCAAAGAAATCAGCGGGCAAATTAATTTAACTGAGGATCGATTGGGAAATTAATCATCATTTCGTAATCGCCACCCAAATGCTTAAGACTGTCTTTCCAGATATCATCCGGTTGTTTATGAAAGATAAGATCCCGGGTTGATGGTACCGTTAACCAGGTTTTCTCTTTTAGCTCACTGCTTAATTGGCCAACGCTCCAACCACTATAACCAATAAAAAAGCGCACTCTATTAAAGTCTATTTCTTTAGCCTTCACCATTTCCGATAGCTTTTCAAAATCGCCGCCCCAGTAAATGCCACTCATCACTTCATGGCCACCAGGTACCTCGTTAGGATATTGATGAAGAAAATGAATGGTGTCCATCTGCACAGGGCCCCCATAATAAATAGGAATCGGAAAACCTTCAAAACCCATCATTAACTCATCCAACGTTTGCTCAAATTGTTTATTTAAAACAAATCCAAAACTTCCTTCCTGCTGGTGTTCACATATGAAGATGACCGTCCTCATAAAATGCGGATCTTTTAAAAAAGGATCTGCTATTAATAATATGCCGGGAGCCGGAGAAACCATGTGTCTAAAATAAATCAATTATTTTATTTTGCCGAAATAATGAGTGGGATATTTTTAAAATGTGATAATACTTCTTGTATTTATAAAATAGTCCGATTGAATCTCGTATAATGCCAGCCTGTGCCGATGAGTCGGTAATGTTGCAGCCGTTCAGGCCATTGTAATTTGCCTATTGCAGATGCGCAAACGATATAAGTTCTAAAAGCTTCGTTAAATTTACCTTTTACAAAATTTATACTCAATTAAGGCAGTGTACTAAATTACTTTTGCAAACATGAAGAGAATTTTCCCCATCATTACAATACTGATATTACTCTCGTTACTGGGGCTGATTTTTTTTCAAATATTGTGGATAAAGGGTTCTCTTGAAACCGAGGAACAAAAATTCATGGAACACGTGTATTTTGCAACCAACACGGCTGCGCAAGATTTGATGCAGGAAAAAGGCAACCTGATGCCGTTGATCAAAAAGAAGTCATTTATTTTTCCCAGTGAAAGAATGCAGGGTGAATTGTACAGGCCCACCATTACGCAACGATACACAGTAGATGAAATTCGAGGCATTATTCAAAAAGCATTTGAGAAGCAAAACCTTAGAAAAGTAGGATTTGAATTCGCTATTACCACTAATTCCATCCTTGGCAACGAAATGCAGACAGAAAATTATTATAAGGCGTATAGTGACTCCGCCAATAACAGGGGTGTTGCCATTCCTTTAGAAGCACCCAGTGGAAGCAATGCCGAAGGAATTTCGCCGGATGAAATTTTGGTAATTATTGTACCCCATGTGCGCAACCTGGTTTGGAAGTCGATGACAAAAATTATTATCGTGTCTGTTGTTTTTACGCTTATTATCATGTGCGCATTTTATATTACTGTGAGGGCGTTGATAAAGCAAAAAAAGTTGAGTGAAATAAAATCTGATTTTATCAACAACATGACGCATGAATTTAAAACACCGCTGGCCACCATTTCGCTGGCGGTTGATGCATTAAAAAATGAAAAAGTAATTCACGACCGGGAAAAAATGAATTATTTTACCGCCATAATAAAAGAAGAAAATATTAGAATGAATAAGCAGGTGGAAACCATACTGCAGGCGGCTTTGCTCGACAAACAGGAAGTACAGTTAAACTTAAAAAAACTGCATGCACATGATTTGATTACAAGTGCATTAAACAACATTAATTTGCAGGTACAAGATAAAAAAGGAAGGCTTGAAATTAGCCTCGTTGCAACCAATGATGTGTTGATGGCAGATGATGTACACTTCACCAACCTTGTTGTTAACCTGTTGGATAATGCGGTTAAATATTCAAAAGATAATTTAGTTATCAAAATAAGTACACAAACTGCAGGGAATTTATTTAAAGTAAAAATAGAAGATAATGGCATTGGCATGAACAAGGAAACCCTGGGCAGGATATTCGAAAAATTTTTCCGTGCACATACCGGTAACCTTCATGATGTAAAAGGATTTGGGCTTGGTTTAAGTTATGTAAAAACAATGGTAGAATCGCATAACGGCACCATTAAAGCCGAAAGTATTCCTGGCAAAGGGACTACATTTTTATTGAGTTTTCCTTTAAGTAAAGATTAGTATTTCAAAAAACACATCTTCGTTTATAATTAACTCAAGAATTAACTTTTCTCAATTTTCTCAAATATTCTTTTGAAGGCTTTTCAACAAAAAGGTAAAATATAAAACTTATACCTATTGCAAAAGGTATACCTAGTATCCAAAAATATTTATTTTGTATTTCTGGTGAATCAATGATGCCGGTTTTTAATAAAATGCCTTTGA
>JBGSIG010000472.1:0-11221 GCA_041742655.1 Ferruginibacter sp.
GGAGGCCTGTCACCAATATTATTACCAATGTTGATTGCAGCAATGGGTATCATATTTTCTATTATTGGAACTTTCTTTGTGCGCATATCTGAAAGCGCCGGATTAAGTACACATAAAGTACAGAACGCACTAAATATGGGCAACTGGGGTTCGATGGTACTAACTGCTATTGGCTGTTATTTCCTGGTTAACTATTTAATGCCCGATACGATGAGTCTCCGGGGCCACGAATTTACAAAGAATGGTGTGTTTGGAGCAATCATGGTAGGCCTGGTTGTAGGTGCACTTATGAGTATTATTACAGAGTATTATACAGCGATGGGTAAACGTCCGGTGATGAGTATTATTCGTCAATCGGCTACTGGCCATGCTACTAATATTATTGGTGGATTAGCAGTGGGAATGGAAAGTACTCTTTTACCCATCCTGGTTTTAGCCGGCGGCATTTATGCTTCTTTCGCATGCGCAGGTTTATATGGTGTGGCAATTGCCGCTGCGGGCATGATGGCTACAACAGCAATGCAGTTAGCAATTGATGCTTTCGGCCCCATTGCTGATAATGCCGGAGGTATTGCTGAAATGAGTGAACTACCTGCAGATGTACGTGAAAAAACAGATATACTGGATGCAGTAGGTAATACTACAGCAGCGAGTGGTAAAGGTTTTGCCATTGCGTCTGCTGCATTAACAGCCCTTGCGTTGTTTGCTGCCTTTGTTGGTATTGCGGGTATTGATGGAATTGACATTTATCATGCTGATGTGTTGGCGGGCTTATTTGTAGGTGGAATGATTCCATTCATATTTTCGTCGCTTGCTATTCGTGCTGTAGGCGAAGCCGCTATGGCGATGGTTGAAGAAGTTCGCCGCCAGTTTAGAACTATTCCTGGAATTATGGAAGGTACCGGTAAACCGGAATATGATAAATGTGTTGCTATTTCTACAGAAGCCTCGCTTAAAAAAATGATGCTGCCTGGTGCAATTGCTTTACTATCGCCCATTGTTATTGGGTTTGTTTTTGGACCGGAAGTATTGGGTGGTTTTTTAGCAGGAGCAACTGTTAGTGGTGTACTGATGGGTATTTTCCAAAACAATGCTGGTGGCGCCTGGGACAATGCAAAAAAATCTTTCGAAAAAGGTGTTGATATTAATGGTACCATGCACTATAAAAAATCTGAACCGCATAAGGCTTCTGTAACCGGCGATACTGTAGGCGATCCTTTTAAAGATACTTCAGGACCATCAATGAATATTTTAATAAAATTAATGAGTATTGTATCATTGGTTATTGCCCCTACCCTTGCTAAATTACATCACGATAAAATTGAAAATAACAGAAAAGCGCAGATAGAAACAATGACCAAAATGAGCAACAACAATTCAATTAGTGAAGAAACGAAATAAGATAGCATACAGAAACTAACTGCAGTTTAAAACCCCTTATGAAAAACATAAGGGGTTTTATTTTACATCTCAAACTGCAAAAGATTCATTTTTTATCACGTACTCTCGCCGCTTTGCTAGTATAACCCCAAATTAATTTGTAACCTTTATTTTGATTTCTTTTAGAAATTATCTTTTATATTTACATACGAAAAATATCGTATTATGACATTAATAAAAAATAATAAGCCTACTGAGGGAGAACTTGAAATACTGCAGGTGTTATGGGATCGCAAATCTGCTACTGTAAGAGATGTTCATGAAGAACTTTTAAAAGTTAAAGAAGCCGGCTACACCACTACCCTTAAACTAATGCAGATAATGTTTGAAAAAGGTTTGGTTACCCGGGACAGCCGCAGTAAAACTCATATTTACCAACCAGCGGTGAGTAAAGAAAAGACACAAAATTTATTTTTAAATAAGATGATTGATTCTCTTTTTTCCGGTTCGTCAGCTCAGTTGGTAATGCAGGCTTTAGGCAATCATAAAACATCAAAAAAGGAGCTTGAAGAAATAAGAAATTATTTAAATAACATTTAATAAACCGGTGCTATGCCCTTTGAATTTTTTGACAATGCTTATTTTTTACAATCAATTGGCTGGGCCATTGCTAACAGTTTTTGGCAGATGGCATTATTGTGGCTAACCTATAAAGCTGCAATATTTATTGGCAGGGATTTATCTGCTGTGTTAAAATACCTCCTCAGTCAGGCTTTACTATTTTTGTCATTTGCATGGTTCCTATTTACCATTGTACAAAACTATCAACTGCTGCAGGCTGCAAATAGCAGCTCATCAAAAAATGGGTTGTTAGAAATCAATCTTTTGAACCAGGCATTGCCCTTCATCGCAGTTTTCTATTTTTCAGTGTTAGCTTTTTATGCCGTTAGTTTTTTTAATCAATATAGAAAGCATCGCCTGGTAAGCACCAATAATTTATTAAAAGTTCCATTTGATATAAAACTTTTTACCAACCGCACTGCACTCCATTTAGGTATTAACAAGAAAGTGAGGGTTTGGTTATCTGAAAATGTAGAAGTGCCATCGGTAACTGGTTTTATAAGACCCGTTATTCTGTTGCCGGTGGCTATGATTAACAATCTTAGCACCGACCAGGTAAATGCTATACTACTCCATGAGTTGGCGCACATAAAAAGAAACGATTACTTTCTCAATCTTTTACAATCGGTAATCGTAACAATATTATACTTTAATCCATTTGTTATTTTACTGAGTAAAGTTGTAAAACAAGAAAGGGAAAATTGCTGCGATGACTGGGTGCTCAATTATCAATTTAATAAAATTGATTACGCAAAAGCCCTGCTAATATTGGAAGAGCAGCGACAAGAACAACTGCATCTGGCTTTGGCCGCAACCAACGATAAAAAAATATTATTACACCGCATAAAAAGACTGTTGAATATTGAAAGTCCCACAACCAATATTAGTTTTACCCAAAAATTTAAACTCACTGGCTTTTGCCTGTTGATTCTTATGGCTGGTTTGATCCAAATGCCATGGCAGGTCGATAAAGTTTTGATGCAAAAAAACACTCCGGTAGCAGTTGCAAAAAAATTGGCTGCCTTTGCACCTGGTATTTTAGAAACTCCACAGAAGATGCAGGAAAATTTATCTCCAATTATTTCAAACATAAAAGCTCCCACCACAATCTCCAAAAAAATAGCTGCAACTAAACCCAATGCAGCAAAAGAAAAACTGCCATCAAAGTTGGATGCAGATTACCTGGTGGTATTGGTAAATGAAGATGAATTGCTACAAGAAAATATACCGGCACCCATAGCCACCACTATTTCAAATAAAGCAAAAGATAGTTTGCTTTCTGCATTTGTAAAAATCGAGGAACAACAATCGGGTGAAAAACAAGTGAACACCTACTATTTGAAATTAAAATCAATAGATGGTAAGACAGATATCACCCCGCTAATTATATTAAAGAAATACAAAACCAATACTCAAAAAACTAAACAACAGAAACTTCCGGATGTCAAAATAGTGAATGGTCAAAAAAGAATTTCAACATAATATTGAACCCTGTTTATTTTATGCAGGCTTGAACAGCATTGTCCATTGATGTATTTCTGACACATGTAAAAAGCTACAAAAAACAAAAGACCCGATAGAAATCGGGTCTTCGTTTACGAACCTAAAACGGTTCTGTAACCCCCAAAGAAACCATCTTGATTACCAAGCACAAGCGTCTTTATCTCTGGGTTGATAAGTAAACGCTATTTGTACTCTATTATTTTACTGGAAGCATAATTTAGTTGAATTACGTTTTTTAAAACGTATTCTAATGCAACCTGAAATCGTCTTTTTTTTGAATGATGGTTTCGATGTTATTACGAACCATAACCTTTTCCAGCCTCATGGGCAGTAGCTCCCAATAGTAAGGGAATAGCTGAAAATAGTTTCCTTGTTTCTTTAAAATATATTTCAATATAATTACAGAAATAGCGGGTTTCAGCAGTCGCTCAAAATAAATAATTTTCTTTTTCATATACTATATAGTTTCAGTAAGCCAATAAAATGATGACATAATGATGCCATTAACCAAATAAAAAAAACGGCTATTTATATAGATATTAAAATTTCTCTCTTTTGAGAATTCTTTTGGGGGGAAATGTTTTCTTACTAATCAATATGGTTTATGAAACCAGTTTGGTTCTTTCAAAACCATAATTAAATACATCGATAGTTGATTTTTCAATTTCAGTTATCATTACATACCCAAGGGTAGGCAGCATCAATTTAAAGTTTGAATTTTTAACTGAAACCAAATTAGTATTACTATTGATATCAATATGAGGTTCGCTGATTACTTCTACCAACCCGGTGGGATCTACAGAAGCCTTTTCCAGTCGTATGTTTGCATACTGCCTGGTGAAGTCCCGTACATATTCAATTTCGGAGTCATTAATAATAGCTGGGGTTTGCTGCCAGTAAATAAAATTTACCACAGAGCCCATTTGCTGAACTTTGCTCATTTCTGCATCAGTGATGTAAACAAAAACCAAGGAGGTAAAAAGTGGTTCGTATAACCATTTTTTGCTGTTGCCTTTACTGATTAGGGTTCTGTTTAGAGGGCAAAAATTTTCAATCTTCTTTTTAGTTAATAAAGCAGTTACTTTTTTCTCGCAGTGAGCTTTAGTGTAAACTACATACCACTTTTTTTTCATCTGTAATTTTTTTTGTTAAAAAAAATGCAGATTTTCAATGGATTAGATATGCGTATTTTAAAAGGATATTAAGTGATCCGGAGGTTGAGGTATCAAATAGAATTTAAATGTATACCATTTTCCTTAGCAAAACAAACAGATTTTTTATTTTTTTGCTTTTTATTTAGTAAACGGTTAATTTTTGGCCCTTCGCGGATTTTTCCGGGAGCCCAATTTTTCGTAAATAAGAAATCATCCCATTTTTTCAATTAGCCTGCGCTTTTAATTCTTAATAATCTTCTGCGAATCGTTGATTACTCCGTTAACCACTACCTGAACAATGTACATCCCCTTTGAAAGCCTGTTAAGATCGTTCAAAGCAAGATTGTTAAATCCTTTGCTTATGATTGCTTGCTGAGATATAACAGTTTGCCCCGCTAAATTTGTTACCCTAATCTCCGAATTGCCGCTTTCCTTAGCCTCAAACCTTACATCTATTTTATAAATGAAAGGATTTGGTGAAACCTGCAAAACCATACCGGCCTTTGCCCTTAACTGCACCGACAGTGTTTTGCTAAAACTTGAATTGCCGTCCTTATCTACTTGCTTTAAACGATAGTATACCGTACCATTATTTTTTAGATTAGCCAAATCCTCACTAAACCCGTATGTTTTTTTACTACCAGCAACAGTCTCCGGGCTTGTTACATAGCCGACCGTTGAAAAATTCAAGCCGTCGATAGATCTTTCAATTTCAAAATGATCGTTATTCAATTCTTCTTCGGTAGTCCATTTTAGTTTTGTAATTTGGTCAGATACTACTGCGGTAAATAAAGAATACTTTACCGGTAATATTATATAAGCTGCAGGCGTAGTTTTTGTAAAATACGAGCAAAACAATCGATTTTGAGATGAAAAGCCGCTTTTCTGATTTATGCCCGTACGAATTTCATCTACTTTACTACCGTATGAATAATTATAATTTATATTGGTGGTCCATGACGATGTATCAATATCTGTAAAATTCTTTATCGGCCCAAGTGCTTTTGTTAACTGTCCGTCGGCGCTAATCGCCAAGTCTGAAGGAGCCGACAGTGTAAAATTGTTAGGCGACTTAGCTTGTACAAATTCCCTGACTTTTGAATTATCCCCATCAACATCAATAAAAGACAAGATGAAACATGGGTAAATATGAACATTGCCATTCGCAGCATCAAAAAATTCAAGCTTCCAGCTTATGTAACAATCTCCGCTTGCCTGGGTATTAGATGTTCTGACAGTGGGCTGCCATGCTGCATCGTATCCCTGCGCCGTATTATCTATCTCTATTAAGGTTGCTCCTCCTACTAAATTCATAATTGTTATATATGCATCTACACCAGGAGTTACTGATGAAAATTTGTACTTCGCATCTTTTTGTCCCTTTACACCAGCAACCAATACCGGATTATGAAATACCATAGATGGTGCGGCACATTGGGAATAAGCGGAAAAAATGGGGGAAAAACTAACGGCAAGTAAAATAAATACCTTGCTGAGTGATGTAAAATTACTTTTCATTTCTTTGTGGTTGAGGTTTCAGAATCTGGTTCTTCAGAGAAATAAAAGTAATTCAGGTGATGTTGAATTACAGGAGGATTTAAATTTTGAAAGACGGATAACCGAGGTAATGGTCATTTCGATTTCGGGTGTAAACATAACACCGATTTTTAGAAAATCAAAATAACTCCACCGTAATTTTACGGCAAATCTGCAAAAATACCTCAAAAACGAACCCTTTTTGAACAAAAAAATTTTCGCCCACAGTGGTCGTTAGAAAAATTTCAATAAAAGTCAGTATATTTTATCAAAAAATTATCTCCCAACACTTCGATAGTTGCCTGCCTTCGTCGAAAAATACGCTCGCCAGGGTTGTCGTTTTCCCCTGCCATTCTTCAATAAATTGTATAAAGCGGATAAAATCGCAAACTTTGCACGACTTATCTTAATTCTGGAGTAGCTGCCTGGGATAGTAAGGCCCGCTTGGTAACAACAATAAGACCATCCTCTTCTGCAACTGTATTCAATGTAGATGCAGTCCTCCATTTTTCCTCAGCCAGTATAATTTTTTTTACATACTAACTATTATACTAACATGTCCTTCATTTAAACCAAGCGCATTTTAGCCACTAAAATTTCACCGACCCAATCTTTCACCCTAAGTCTCTTCAAACACATTACTGCCATAATTACATTTTTCAGTAAGGAGGTAATTTTAAGGCGCTAATGATTACTGAATGGTCACCGCTTTGCTTCAGTACATAAAAGTGATTAAACTCAAATAAAAGCAAAATAGGGAATTCCTGTATTATTATAAAATACAATATCAAAAATTATATAAAATATAATTTCAATAAAATAACATTATTAAATAATAATCAATTAGTTAAACTAAATATAATACATTCAGCATTTTTATACTAAAATAAGGTATTTATTCATTTCAAAAGGTAAACTGCTTTGAATATTTATCTATTTATATTTAGTAATTAACTTTCATAAAATATATAATTATCAACATTTTACTATTTAAACTATAATATAAATTATTTGGTATTAATTTATGAGGTCTGAAAGAATGGCTTTTATAAAAAGGCTAATAAAATTAGTTGGCTTTTAACATTACTTAATTTTCAATTCTCTACGATAGTGTTACCTTTCCAAAAAACTCACAAACCATCTCCCTCATGCGTACTAAAAACCCAGTCCTCCTACCCTTGTTATTTTTACTGACAAATTTGCTGTATTCCTGCAGTACTCCAAAAGCATTGGAGTACCGAAGTTTTAAAAATCTTACAACAGAAAAACTTAGCTTTTCTGCTTCCTCTCTTAAAATGGACCTGGTATATTATAATCCAAACAACTTTGTAATGCAGTTAACGAGTACCGATTTGGATGTTTTCATCAACGATATGTACCTTGGAAAAACTGCTCAGCAATACCAGGTTACAATTCCTAAAAGAGAGGAATTTCTGATTCCAATAAAAATTGATGTGGATATGAAGAATTTACTAAAAAATGGGTTAACCACGTTATTGACGAGCGAAGTGCGTGTTAAGCTAACGGGAACGATAAGGGTGGGCAAGTTAAACGTTTTTAAAACCTTTCCGGTAAATTATGAGGGCCTCCACCGCCTGGAGTTGTTTTAGGCATAAAAAAGCCACCGTAGGGTGGCACGATTCGTTCAGCTATTTTTTTTATTGAGGCGTTGCTGTGGCGGTATTAATTGTCTCTTCCGGCTTTTTGCAGCATTTGGGCAGCTTTTTATATGCTTCCTCCTCGGCCGTTACATCATCTGCATCGTAGCCAACATTTGCAATAGCGGTTTTTAACTGTTCAATGTTATTTCTGTCGGTTATGTAGGTAATTGTCGTGGTTTTCTTTTTATAATCCACTTTTACGTATGATACACCGGGTTCTCTTTTTAAATAGTTCTCTATTTTGTCTTTGCACTGTTCGCATTGTACCGTAGGGGTTTTTATTACTACTTTTTCCACCGCTTTTTGTTGGGCGAAACTGAAAGTAACCAGTCCGATAAGAGAAAATAAGGTGAGTTTAATTGATTTCATAGTTAATAACTTTTTTTAAAGGTATCAAATTACATTCCAATTAGCAGGGTCCTGCCGCCAGTTTAACAAAGTGTTTTGTTGTACGGCTGTTACAATGCCCTTATCAACGGCTAATTCAATCAGGGTAGCATAGTTGGTAAGAGAACGATATTCGACTTTAGCCGCCTCAAATGCTTTTGCTGCAATGTCAAATCCATAAGTGAAGATGCTTACCATACCCGTTACCTCCATTGCTGCCTTGCGAAGCACTTCTACTACCTCCAGGCTGCTTTTGCCGGTAGAAATAAGGTCCTCTATCACCACTACTTTTTTACCTTTTTCATAAAAGCCTTCTATTTGGTTACCAAGTCCATGCTCTTTGGGTTTTGGACGCACGTAGATATAAGGCAATTTTAGCTGATCGGCTACCATTGCTCCCCAGGGAATTCCTGCAGTAGCTACGCCAGCCAGTATTTCTGCCTGTGAAAATTGTTCAAAAACAACATTACACATTTCGCTTTTTATGAAATCCCTGACAAAAGGAAATGAAAGCACTTTTCGGTTATCGCAGTAAATTGGGCTTTTCCAACCGCTTGCCCAGGTAAAGGGTTGTTGCGGACTCAATTTAATTGCATTAATTTGTAACAGCTTTTCGGCAACGGCTTTTTCATTTGTCATGCTGCAAATTAAAACAAAGCCTTAACCTATTAGCTACCGGCATAAAAAATATTTTTATACTCTGTGAGTTGCCACACTAAATTGTTTACTTAACTATTTATTATTGTATATGTACATAAAAATTTATTTTAATGATAAACCAGTTTACCTGTGTGATAAGCTTAATAAAGAACTGACAGAAATCCTTCATCATCCCGACGCCATATTTATGGATGAGTTATCCGGCCGGGCAATTAAATCATTGTTGCATGAAATAAACAAATCAGAATTTCATGCTGGCGTTTTGCTGCACGACAACCTGGACAAGCTAAAAAAAGATTTTTTCAAACACTTTACTGAAATAATTACTGCTGGTGGTATTGTTGAAAATGATAAAAAAGAATTACTTTTTATTTACAGGCTCGAAAAATGGGATCTTCCGAAAGGAAAGGTGGAAAAGGGAGAAGATTTGGAAGCCTGTGCGCTGAGAGAAGTAGAAGAAGAAACCGGCGCTTTCGATTTGTCTATTGACAAAAAAATCGGTGAGACCTATCATACTTACAACGCATTTGGCAAGCATTTTTTAAAGACGGTTCACTGGTATCATATCACATGCCCGGCTAAACAAAATTTGATACCTCAAACTGAAGAAAATATCTCAGTCATTCAATGGGTGAAGAAAAAAAATATACAAGAGCAAATGAGCAATACCTATCCCTCTATAAAAGATATCCTGGATATTTTCCTAAAGTTAGACCCCAAAAAGTAAATTAGATTTGTACCTACCAAAGGCCAATAGTTAAAACGCCTTCTTTAAAATTGCAACCGTTAAGCGACTGATGCAAATCAATTTTTCGGCCTCATCGTGAATCTTAATATCCCACACATGCGTGTTGGCCCCTAAATGCAAAGGAGAAGCGGTAGCAATAACATATCCTTGCCGGGCGCTTCTTACATGGTTGGCATTTATTTCAAGACCCACACAAATAAATTTATTGGGGTCAACAACCAGGTGCGATGCAACGCTACCGGTAGTTTCAGCCAAAGCACAACTGGCGCCGCCGTGCAATAGTCCATAAGCCTGCTTGGTTCTTTCGTCTACGGGCATTTTCATTTTCAGGTAATTGCTGCCCAATTCAGTCCATATCATCCCCAAATTTTCGCTCATTGTGTCAGGGGCAATGGTATGCAGGTCTTCAAATTTTAATGATTTATTAAACCAAATAGAAGTATTCGTCATAACTAAATTTTTTATTCATTTAAAGTTTCTTTTTTACGATGCTGCGATTCACAATATCGGGTAAAAACTGAGATACATCACCGCCATTTTTATAAACATCACGCACAAGCGTAGACGCAACAGAAGTAAACTGTGGCAAGCAGGTTAGAAAAACAGTTTCGATATGCCCTTCAAGGCTGCGGTTCATATCCGCAATGGCTTTTTCATATTCAAAATCGTTCACATAGCGAATGCCCCTTAATATAAAATTGGCACCCACCATTTTGCAGCAAGCTATTGTTAACCCATCATACACCAATGCCGATACGGTTGGCTGATCTTTATAAATATCCTGTAGCCATTGCAATCTTTGCTCTTCACTAAACATGGGCACTTTATTTACATTGCGGCCGATACCCACCACCACTTTATCAAATAAAGGTATGGCCCTGTTGATGATATCAATGTGGCCAAGAGTTACAGGATCGAATGTACCGGGAAACAGGCAAGTACGCATCTTAATGGATAATTTTATAATTGATAATTAATGATTTATTCGATGCTAAAAGTAATCAAAAATGTAAGATTCGTCAATTTGCTAACATTATCAATTATCCCTTAATTAATTATCCATTTATTAACGAGCTGCCCTTATGCGAAAGAAGATACAATACCGCCATCCGTACCGCAACACCGTTTTCAACCTGTTGCAAAATGATGGATTGACTGCTGTCCGCCACGTCACTGTCTATTTCTACCCCACGGTTGATGGGGCCGGGATGCATTATCACAATTTCTTTTGGCAACTCATCCAGCAATTTTCTGCTTACTCCATAAGCAAGGTTGTATTCCCGCAGAGATGAAAATAAAACCTGGTTCTGCCGCTCTAACTGTATACGAAGCACATTGGCCACGTCGCACCATGCCAATGCTTTCTTTAGATTGTATTCTACTTTCACTTGCAGGGCTTCCGATATGTATTTGGGGATTAGTGTAGGCGGCCCGGCCACCATTACTTCTGCGCCCATTTTCTTTAACAGGTAAATATTGCTTAGTGCCACTCTCGAGTGCATGATGTCACCCACCAGCACTACTTTTTTACCCTCCAGCCCACCTAATTTTTCCCTGATTGAAAAAGCGTC
>JBGSIG010000473.1:0-2900 GCA_041742655.1 Ferruginibacter sp.
TATTGATAAAAAAATTGACTTTTGTTCTTATTTTCTAGCATTGATAATGGCCCTTGGTAAGCAAGGTGAAAATTTTGAAACGATCAGGAAAGTGTGCCTTGAAGTAGTGACAGATTATGTGCAGCCAAAAAATAAAATACATGCGTTGTTGAAACGACTGACAGCAAAGCTTGCCAACACATGGTTTTGGAACATTCTAATTAAGGCATTCAATAAAAAAATAGGTCAACGATCGCATCCTGATGGTTTTGTAGCAAACATCATCACCACCAAAGAAGAAACATTCGGGCTAGGATATGGTGTAGATATTTTAGAATGTGGTATTTGTAGACTTTTTAAAACCATCATTACGAAAAATACGCCTCTATACTTTGTGAAGTAAATGCGTTAACCTCAAACATGGCTGGGCTGCAACTGATAAGAACAGACACGATTGCACTCGGTGCAAAAAAGTGCGATTTCAGGTATAAAAAATATAAGGAAGAAAAAACGAATAACATTGGGTGTCTTTACTTACACGCTTTCTCGTTTGACTTAATATAATAAGATTTATATTTTTTTGATTTTGGATCCATACAACCTTCCAGGTTTAGGATTTTTATATTTCTAAAATCAACGGGCTGGCCCTCGCTTTGCAAGGCTATAAATCCTTCCGAAAGTAATTTTCCATCCTGCTTTATTTTAGGGTCATAATTGGCCACTACCCCGCCACCAATTTGTGGTTTTGAATATTGCAGCACAGTATCGCCATTAATAATATGGGTTATCAACGAATCACCTAACACAATAATTTCACCTGTTACCCATTGATCGCCTTCATACGTTTTTGAAGTGGAAGGAATACAATGCCGATCGTCTATTTTTCCCTGGAACACAACATCAGTGCCTGGAGAACACATATTGCCAGTAGGCCTTGCAACTCCATCTCCCAGCCCGGCCAATAATTGAAACTCAACAGAAATTGGCCAGTTCTGTTCCTTCGGCATTGATTTAGGATCTTGCGAATGAAACATTACACCGCTATTTTTAAGTGTGTACTCCGGGGCATCCTTTCGCCATTCACCTACAAAACGATATTCAAATACCAAGTGATAATAAGCAAATGGTTTTTTATAATAAAGATGACCAAACTGCTCATTAAATTTTTCATATTGATCGTAACGCACTTCTATTATACCGTCGTTCACTCTAAAAGTGTTTCCGTAATTTTCTCCTGTTTCATGATGGTTAATTTTTGGAACCCAGTCTTTGATATCCTTTCCATCAAAGAGTGTTACCCAATCTTCTTTACTGGTATTTTGCTGAGCAAAAACCGGTAAACATAGTAATGCCAGTGTAACTGCAGAAAAATATTTTAAACAATTTTTTTTCATGTTTTGTAAGCGGCTTTTTAAATAAGGTGATTTTTACATCGCGTAATTTAGGAATACACTATATGCCAATATACAGAGATTTATTGATGCGTATAAATAAAAAAAATAATTTTTAAAAATTGTTATGCTTAAGTGAACAGATCGTACGAATTGCAAACCAAATGAATAATAGTACTCTATCGAAAATCATTGATTGAATATGATAAATGAGAACACTTTAGCTCCACAAGTTCCATGGGGCAGTTTTGAAAATACTCGAGCTATCTTTGAAAGAATAAATAGAAACTGGATTATTATTTCTGAAAAATTTTAATTTTTGTTTTATGTCCGCGTGGGTTTGTATCCGCCCAGAGCTGCTTCGCTAAGTTCTTTGCAATCTTCTTTTCTATAATCCAAAACCGGGTATCATAAAGAAAAAGTTGTCCGGATTTAAGACATCGAAGACGGAGGACTATTTGCTACCTATACCTTCAATTTCATCATACAGATTATTATCCTGTTCCTTAAGTTTCCGATTAATCTTATAGGCCATTCTTAATAAAATAATTCCTACGAGAAGAAATATATGAGAACCTATAAAATAACCTATGCCATAACCGGCATCGTTGGGATGATACTCTGACAAATTTAAAATGTCAGTGATCAGATTTAATACAATTAATATGATCCCAATAATCAAATAAATATTCTTTCTTAGCTTCACATTTCAAACTTATACTTTATTTTTTAAAAGTATTTGCCTGTTCATCGAAATGAAAAAATAAAAACTCCAATTATGACAACAAAAGAAAGTAAAACATCCTTCGCTCCCGAACTTTTTATCAATAATGGAGTTAAAGACATTTCGTTTTATGAAAATGCGTTCGGGGCAAAAGAAATAATGCGTTTCTCTAATGATGACGGCAGCCTTCATGTTGCAGAACTTTCTATTGAAGGCACTATTTTCCATGTACACGAAATAACAGCATCAACATATTTCTTTACTCCAGATAAACACAATGGGTCTACAATCCGTATCGGTTTGTTTGTTGAAGACGTGGATGAAGTGATCAACAATGCACTTAAAGCGGGAGCCATTGAAATCAGTCCGGCGCAAGATTACGACTATGGTTACCGGCAGGGAATTATTAAAGACCCGTTTGGACATTATTGGCAAATACAGAAAAAAATATAGGCAGGCGCAACGAGAAGATTATTCCGAGGTAGCGGTCTGCGCAAGTAAAGACAACGAAAGCATCTGTATTTAGTGTGTCCCGGCGGTAGTTTTCGCCCATAAAATCTTCAAGAAATAAAACATATTTTGGCGAAACCCCGGCGCAGCATGTAGCCTGAATTTAAAACCGAAAACTGAGGAACAGTGAACTGCTTTTGCTTTTAGTATAAATGAGGGTCATCCTGAAAATACGTAATGCACACTGAGTCTATATTTGGTGATAAATAAATATTAGAAAAGCCCCACGATGGCATAAAATATGTTCAAAGTGGGGCAACGTTAGTATTTAGATCCATGACAAATTTACTATTTCC
>JBGSIG010000474.1:0-3327 GCA_041742655.1 Ferruginibacter sp.
AATGGGATGAAGAACATAACAGCTTTGACGAAATTGATCCTATTCGGTTATTACAGTCTTTGATGACTGATCACCAAATGAAAACAAAAGATTTAGTTGAATTTTTAGAAGTGAGCAAGGGATATGTGTCTGATATTTTAAACTATAAAAAAGGTTTATCCAAGGATGTAATCCGGAAACTTTCTGCGTATTTGAAAATCTCCCAGGAAGCGTTCAATCGGCCTTACAAATTAGGTGTAACGCAAACTCATGTAGCAGAAATGTTAGTTTTGTAACGACTGGTTTCCACACGACGACCTAAATATAAAAGAGCTTTCGTGGAACTCTGACGAATGCAGGGTTCTATAAATACCAGGAACCCACTCTGCCAAATCATTCATACTAAAAAAATAATTCTCTGTTTGAGAATTTTAGTGGTGTTAAATTCAGGTTATATTCTGCGTCGGGGTTTTGCCGTCAGCAGTTTTATTTCTTAAAGATTCATAGAGGAAAACCGCCGGGACACACAAAAAGGGGTTTGATTATTTAATTTCCATTGCTATTTTTTTCAAGTACTAACCCTATTATTATTCCAATAATAATGTCAATTATTGCTGAAGTTACAGTCATGCCGGTTGTTTTTTTTTATTATAACGAAAAATTATCATTCAAATTATATTAACCATCACTTTCTCGGTTATATCTGTTTTCGCAATTATTGATTAGCCATTTATATAGTAATTATGTATTACGTCACGGGTACCGATATGTGAGCGTTTGCAGTTGTAATACTTTGTGCAACTATACCTAATAGAGCTCAACTTTAATTCTTAATATTTATCTTTATCAAAAAGCCAGGCAGCGGTACCGCCGGGGGGATTTTAAATTTCCAACCATCGCAATACCTGCCCGTGATATACTTTATTGTAAAAGAATGTTCAACAGTAAATGGAATTCGGTAACTCGAATTTTAAACAACATAAAACTACACGCTCCCAATGGGCAAAAATATCAGCCGGTTATTTTTTCTTTTGCAGATAATATTATTTGTATCCTGTAAGGAGCGGTCATTGCCCAACCAGGAAATGATTACCCTATTGCAAACTGTACAACAATTTGACTGCAATCAAGAAAATAGCTATTGCCCGGAGGCCACGATATTATATTGTGATTCGATATTGGGCAAGTCTGCTGATGTAACAGCACTGTGGAATGCAAAGCAGCAAAAAGCCAATGCCTTGCTTCAGTTGGGGGAAGAACAACAATCGATTGATATATATGAAGATTTGCTAAGCAAAGTATCACTGGGCAATATTTTAAAACGCCAGACTATCATGAAAGAACTAGCCCTTGCTTATATGAGGATGGGCGAAAGAAAAAATTGCATTAATAATCATAGCGCAGAATCCTGCATATTTCCAATTGTTGCCGGCGGCATACACCAGGATAAAACAGGCTCCGAAAAAGCAATTGAAATTTATAAGCAACTGCTTATGGAAGATCGAAGTGATCTTGAATCCCGATGGCTGATGAACATTGCCTATATGACCATTGGCGGGTATCCGCAGGATGTGCCTCCCGTGTTGCTTATACCAACAATTGATGATGACACCATGCATTTAATAAAGCCGTTCACAGATATAGCAGCTAATATAGGACTCAATTTTAAAAATATGGGTGGCGGAAGTATTGTGGATGATTTTAATAATGACGGCCTTCCTGATATTGTCGCAAGCAGTTGGGGTTTAAAGGAACACATGTATTATTGCCGAAATAACGGCAATGGTACTTTCACAGATATTTCTGATTCGTCTGGCCTGGGTTATTTAACCGGTGGCATCAATATGATGCAGACCGATTATAACAATGATGGCTTCAAAGATATATTTGTATTGCGTGGTGCATGGAAGGGGAAATATGGTAAGGACCCAAACTCACTATTAAGAAACAATGGCGACGGTACTTTTACCGATGTCACCAAAGAAAGCGGGTTACTTTCATTTCATCCTACGCAAACAGCCACCTGGGCTGATTTTAATAATGATGGTTGGCTTGATTTATTTATTGGTAATGAGACGTCGGAGGATAATGTAAACCCATGCGAATTATACATCAACAATAAAAACGAAACCTTTACGGAAGCCGCAGCGAGCGCAGGCTGTGCCATTACCGAATTTGTAAAAGGCGTAACATCCGGTGATTATGATAGCGACGGCCATACTGATATTTTTATATCTACATTAAATGGCAGAAAAATTTTATTAAAAAATAAAACTGAAAAAAACGGGACTGTTAAGTTTAAAGATGTAAGCGAACAGGCTGGTTTTAAAAATAATGGTGCCCGTAGTTTCGGTACGTGGTTTTGGGACTACGACAATGATGGCTGGCTTGATATACTGGTTTGCGGTTATGATTTTTATGATCCGCTTGCTGCATATGCCGCAGCAGAAGCCACTCATGCAACGGTTGGCCCGGTCGGCAAAGTTGGTTTATTTCGCAACAAACACGACGGAACATTTGAAGACGTTTCTTTGCAGGCAGGCCTCACTAAAATTACTTTTGCGATGGGGCCAATTTTGGCGATATTGACAATGACGGGTATCTTGATTTTTACCTGGGTACGGGCAATCCAGATTTCAAATCTTTAATTCCTAATAAGCTCTTCAAAAATGTAAATGGCACCAGGTTTCTTGATGTAACAACTTCGGCCCGCATGGGCAATTTACAAAAGGGGCATGGCATTTCATTTGTAGATATTGACAGTGATGGAGATCAAGATCTGTATGTTGCAATGGGTGGTGCTTTTAAGGGCGATGCTTATGAGAATTCCCTTTATTTGAACCCAGGCCAAAATAATAATAACTGGATCAATATTTCATTGGAAGGATCGGCAAGTAACAGGGCGGCAATTGGTGCAAAAATAAAAGTCTGTTTTAAAGATAGCCAACTCTCCAGGTCGGTTTATCGCGACCTGAATTCGGGTGGAAGTTTTGGTTCTAACCCATTTCAACAGCATATTGGTATTGGCCGGGCTTCTTTAGTTGACAGCGTACAAAT
The DNA here is from genome assembly GCA_041742655.1 of Ferruginibacter sp. GTDB lineage: Bacteria > Bacteroidota > Bacteroidia > Chitinophagales > Chitinophagaceae > Ferruginibacter. The sequence continues at coordinate 3,037 of JBGSIG010000474.1, forward strand.
TAAATGGCCGGTAACCGGCAAGGTGCAGGTTTTTAAAAATTTAACGGCTGGTATGAATATTAAAATCAAAGAAGGGGACACTGAGTTTACCACTCAACAATTTACAAAGATTGATATTGGTTCGGTAAGGTCAGGATTGATCAGTTGCTCGCCTGAGGCGAAGAAATAATATCAAATGGATTTTTAATTAATGCAATAGTGTCTGTGCAAGTTTTCTGTATCAATCCTATTGCGTTTAATTTAAAAGTTGATTTTAATCCTGCTCAAAAAAGACTGTAGCAAAATATCGAC
>JBGSIG010000475.1:0-3652 GCA_041742655.1 Ferruginibacter sp.
ACATTCACCAGAATTCTCCGTTAAGATTCGTGTCTTCACGAAACATCAACGCTTCAATAAAAGGTCCTTAGTGGTATACAGCAAAAGTGACTCCCGAAATTCGGATTACATAACACAACGATGCAGCTAAGATGCTTCGGCTTCGCTCAGCACAAATGCTCGTATCAAAAAAATCGTACGTTTCTTAAACCTATTTCCCGGATATGCTCGAAATTGTGGGCATCGCCCCTTCGACACTTCGACTTCGCTCAGTGCAAGCAGCTCAGTGCTGCTCAGGATGCGACGTTAAATACCTATTTTTTCATTCACCAATTTAAGTATCTCCGCTTCCAAAGCCATGGTTGCTTTTTCAATGGTATTGCCACGGGCAATGATATCGGTTACAAATTCTTTGTCGTTATAACCGGCGGCGTTAATGCGCACATTCATAAAGGCACCCATTACCGCACTGCGGGCGCAAAGGGCACCTACGCCTGCATCGCTTACAGAATTGGGGTTACCAGTTTGGGCCATGGCTTTTATAGTTTCCATACTGGCATAAGCAGCATGCATTACTTTAAAAGGAATTTCAATGGCATATTTGGTGGCCTGCTGTATGGCGGTTGTACGAAGGGCCTTTTCTTCGGCGGTTGTTTTGGGCAAGGCAAAAGCATTCATAATTTGATTAAACGCTTTTGTATCGGCATCTACCAGGCGCAACAATTCATTTTTGTACTGCTCACCTTTTTCGGCCCAGTCGCTGAACTCGTGCCAGCGCTCGTCCCACCCTTTTTTATGGGCCGATAAATTTGCAACCATGGTGGCGAGTGAAATACCCAACGCACCTACATAAGCCGCAATGGAACCGCCACCGGGGGCCGCACTTTCGCTGGCGGTCTCGTCGGCAAAATCGCTGAGCGTTAGGCTCACCAGTTTGCTATCGGCTTTATCAGCCAGCATATATTCTATAATTCTTTCTTCGGGTTTAAAAGGCGAGAGCTCATCGAGCCCCATGGATTTAATGGCGATCTTGATGAGTTCTTTTTCGGATACGCCGGTAGAGCGTTGCTGTTTCAACAAAAAATATTTGCCTGCATCCAGCATGGCTTTCAAGGGAATCAAACCCACCAGTTCGCTGCCCGTGACACGGATGCCTCTTGCTTCGGCTTTTTTACACACTTCGTCAAACGCAACATGCATAGGCGTTACATTAATATTGGTGAGGTTGATAGAAATTTGCGCCACGCCATACTCTTCTATAAACCACCCGATTGCTTTTACCGATTTTAAACTGCCGGGTTTGTTTATTTTAACACCATTCTCTTCTACATTTCTGCCGGCTTCCCGCACATCAAAGGCTATCGCATTGGCACGGCGTGTAGACGTAGTGTTTAGGTTTACATTATAGGCCACCAAAAAATCCCTTGCCCCTATAACTGTGGCGCCTCGTTTGGCATCGAAGATGGCTGGGCCAAAATCGGGCTTCCACTCGGGTAGCAAAATCTTTTTTGCAAAGGCTTCGTACTCACCGGCACGTATAACCGATAAATTGCTGCGCTCTTTTTTTGATTGCGCTGCTTCGTATAAATACACCGGAAGATTCAATTCTTCTCCTACCCTTTTTGCCAGTTGCTGTGCATATGCCACTGTTTCTTCCATGGTGATATTGGCCACAGGAATTAAAGGACATACATCTGTGGCGCCCATGCGTGGATGCTCGCCTTTGTGCTGGCTCATGTCGATGAGTTCGCCTGCTTTTTTGATAGCTCTGAAAGCGGCTTCTATTACGGCTGCGGGTTCGCCTACCATGGTTACCACCGTGCGGTTGGTGGCTTTTCCGGGGTCTACGTTTAATAAACGTACGCCTTCTACAGATTCAATTTCGGCGGTTATTTGATTGATGATGCCAAGGTTGATTCCTTCGGAGAAGTTTGGGACGCATTCGATGAGTTGTTTCATTTTAATTTATTTTTTTGCCGTTAAGGCGTTAAGACGTTTTATTTTCATTAAAAACGTTTTTCTTTTCGACTTACAGTCTTACCGGCTATTCTTAAATCCTATTAACCTTTTTCATCCACCAAAAACGCTGTCAGACAATCATGCCGACTTACTGACTTACCGGCTATATCCTTTTCGTTTTATGAAAGTACTCTTTACTTTTTTTCTTGATAAAAAAAGAAACAAATCCCGATAGCTATCGGGACAAAGGCTGCGGAAAAAAAAGCTACGAATTCTTCCGTCAAGGGTAAAATGAAATAGTCACAACTGTTGAATATATCTGAACTATGTGCGACTTACGAGCTAATAATATTGCCAGGCCATTGGTAACATTGATTTTATTTTTACTCGTTTTCTACAGAATTTCTTAACGCATTCTTTTCCGAGGCCCATACTTCAAAATACTTTTATTGGCTTAGGCGGTGGCCTTTTAAAAATCTTAATAATCCTTTTATCCGCCAAAATCCTTGTTCAGACAATCAATCCCCGTTCAGACAAACTCCCCATTTATCATTACACTGTCAATACAATTTGTACCAAATGCATAAGGCAAATATGCAATGGAAGGAATGGGTTTTGTAAAAATTAAATTTGCTTTTTTGCCGATGGTGATGCTACCTGTCTCATCGCCTAACCCCATGGCATAGGCGCCATTGATGGTGGCTGCGTTGATAGCTTCTTCAGGTAACATTTTCATTTGGATGCAACTTATGGCGACCACCAGATTCATGTTACCACTGGGCGATGAACCGGGGTTATAATCACTTGCCAGCGCCACCGAACAACCGGCATCAATTAATTTCCGGGCCGGTTGAAAACCCATTCGTAAAAAAAACGCGGCTGTTGGTAGCAATGTACAGATGGTTTCCGGCCATGCCTGGTTTGCCAACAGGCGGATATCGGCATCGGTCAACGTTTCCAAGTGATCTAGTGAAAGCGCATTTAGTTTTAACCCCATTTCAATGCCACCAATACTGTTGAGTTGGTTTACATGCAGCTTTGGTTGCAGGCCATACTGTACGCCAGCATTGCAGATGGTTTCCATTTCTTCCGGCGAAAAAAAGCCGGTTTCGCAAAACACATCAATATAGTCTGCTAGCTTTTCTTTGGCTATCACCGGAAGCATATCGTTGATTATGCTGTCAAGATAGCCCTGGTGATTTTCTTTGAATTCTATAGGGTATGTGTGCGCTGCTAAAAAGGTGGCTTTGATAGTGAGGGCTGATTTTTCTTTTAGTCTTTTTATTACCCTTAACATTTTTAACTCACCCTCTACCGTTAACCCATACCCGCTTTTTATTTCAATGGCACCGGTGCCTAGTTTACTTATTTCTTCCAGGCGTTTCCAGGCACTGTTAAATAATTCGTCTTCGGTGGCATCGTTTAATTTTTTGGCAGAACTTAAAATGCCGCCGCCTTTTGCGGCAATTTCTGCATAGCTTAATCCTTTTATTTTATCGATGAATTCATTTTCCCTGCTGGTAGCAAATACAATGTGCGTATGGCTGTCGCACCAGGCGGGTAATACAAATTGACCAGTGGCATCAATCACATTTTTTGGTAATTGCGGTACTTTTAATTCCAGCTCGTACATGGCGCCGTAGTCGATGATGATGCCACCGTCTATCAATAAAAAAGCATTGTCTATCACCGGTAGTTCGGCCAAGGCGGCTCC
>JBGSIG010000476.1:0-2349 GCA_041742655.1 Ferruginibacter sp.
CTCAATTTTACCATTTACTTTTAAAATAGCAGAAATAGTTTTACTTCCTAGTTGGCCTGTTTGTATGCCTGCATTTTTTAATTGTGCTTCCGTGAGGGTTACCACATTTTCATCGGCTGTTGCAGCCACATTTTCTTCCGTTGTTTTATTGCTGCTGCAAGCTGCAAACAGCATAGAAATATTTATAAGGATGAGTAATTGTTTCATTGTTATTAAAATTAATTGGTGATGAAAAAATTGATTTCTATTGCACTGGCATTACGGTTTTTAACTGCTTCTATATAATCGCTTTCAATGGTAACTGCCTGGTTAATCAACATAACCCATTCTAAATAATTAATATCGCCGTTCAAAAACTGTTTGTTGGCTGTGTTCGTAATTACATCCGCATTTTTTAATGCGGTTGTTTCAAAATATTCAATCGCCAAAGCATATTTTTGGTATTGAGCAATGGCTGTTTTGTATGCTGCTTCCAGGTTTTTAAAATTTACATCATACTCATTAGCAATAAGCGCCTCCTTGTCTTTAGCAGCGCTTATTTTGGCTTTTTGTCCGCTGTTAAATATTGGTATACCCAGGCCAATTTGTACAGATTGAAACTGTGGTACGCTGTTGTAAGTTTTATCATTGGCGCCAACACCTTTAATGCTCATCAGGTTGTAGCCAAATGCAAGGTCGGGTTGTAATTTTGATTTTTCTACCTGCGTCAACGCCACGGCTATTTGCTGTTGCTGCTGTAGATATTGCATTGCAGGGTGTGCTCTCAGCAACGACGTATCGGCATCGGCAAAAACATCGCCTTTAAATCCAATACCAGCCGCATCTTTTTTATCGGGTATAAAAACCGTACTTGTATTCAACAATAGCTGGAATTGAATTTGCTGTAGATCCATATCCTGCTGCAATATCGAAAGTTGTAATCCTATTTGTCCACGCTGGTTTTCGGCAGTTGCTTTTTCTAAAATATTGCTTTCTCCTTTATCGAAACGCAGTTGTGCTTTTCGAAGAAATTCGGCAAACAGGCTGTCATTTTTTTGTAACAAGGTTTTCTTTTCCTGTAAATATAAAAGAGCGCAGTAGACCTGGGCCACCTGCTTTTTAAGTTCGGCTTCTTTTACTCCAACATTTAGGGCACTGCTTTTCCATTCTTCCGTTAACAACGTTTTTTGACTGGCATACACCTTCGGAAAGCTGATTGTTTGCGCAAAGCCAAATTTTGAATCTATATAAAAACTATTGATTTGTCCAACCTCACCAAACACAGTTGTTGGTGGGATAATTTTTGAAGTTTTTATTAGTTGCTGTTGATACTGGGATCTAAGCTTTTCATTTTTTAGGGTTAAGTTATTTTTCAACGCGGTGTCAATGGCAGCATTTAAGCCGATTGGTGTTTGAGCATTCGTATTGGTAAAAGAGAACAATATCACTACTAATAATATTGCCGTTGCAATGGGTTGTTTTCTTTTTGATGAAATTCCTTTTTCAAACATAATGTATAATATGGGTAATACAAACAAGGTTAAAAATGTTGCTAACAGCAGTCCTCCAATAACAACAGTGGCTAATGGGCGTTGCACTTCTGCACCCTCACCGGTACTAAGTGCCATTGGCAAAAAGCCCAATGAAGCCACAAACGCTGTCATTAATACCGGCCGCAAGCGAATTCTAGTGCCTTCAATAACGATCCTTTTTAGATCTTTTAAACCTTCCTTTTTTAAGCGGTTAAATTCTGCCACTAGCACAATGCCGTTCAAGACGGCCACACCAAACAAAGCTATAAAACCAACGCCGGCAGAAATGCTGAATGGTATGCCACGAATTGCGAGAGCCAGTATGCCACCTATGGCTGAAAGGGGAATGGCGGAATAAATAAGCAATCCCTGTTTCATGGAATTGAAAGCGAAATACAACATCAATAAAATGAGTAACAATGAAACAGGTACAGCTATGCTCAATCTTTTTTTCGCAGCCTCAAGGTTTTCAAAAGCCCCACCATATGTAATGTAATAAGCAGGCGGAAGTTTAATTTGTTGCGCTGCTTTTTGTTGCACCTCTGTTACCATACTTTGTATATCCCTGCCACGAACATTAAAACCAACTATAATTCTTCGATGTGCATTTTCACGCTGTATTTGATTAGGCCCTTCAACTATCTCAACGTTGGCAACAGTACTTAATGGAATCTGTGTGCCGTTGGGTGTGCCAATTAAAAGGTTTTGAACATCGGCCAGCCCTTTTCTTTTTTCGCCACTTAACCTCACTACCAACTCAAAGCGCTTTTCGTCTTCATATACCATGCCGCTGCTTTGTCCGGCAAAAGCTATATTTATTACTTTATTAATGTTGCTG
>JBGSIG010000477.1:0-3203 GCA_041742655.1 Ferruginibacter sp.
ATCGTTCACCATGTTTATCGCAAAATCAATATTGCCCAACGACATGCTGTTGATGTGAACAATATGTAATGGAGCACCGGTGAGCACAGCATCGGCTATTGCTTCCTGGATAGAGAGAACATTAGGCTCACGTGTATGGGAAAAAACTAACGCATTCATTTCCCCCGCCAGTTTAAAAACCGAAAACATTTCTGCAGGATTTGTTTTTGGAAGATAACCTATTGGTACGCCAATACCGATGCCACCTTCGTTCAGGGAAGTTTTAATATTCTCCAATGTTTTATCCATTTCATCCGGTGTTAGGCTCTCCAAAAAAGAAGGCATCATCGTTACATTTCGGTTTTCGATGGTGGATTGTCCTTTCAGCATAACCTGGTACAACTCATTTGCCTTCGATTTGTATTTGGTGTTTGCTTTAAATCGTTCAAAAGGCCAGCAAACACTGGCGCCATAATTAATCAATGCCTTCGACTTCCTTGTTTCATACCATTCTTTTAAATATTCAATTCCCCATTCCAATTCCAAAGCAGTTGTAACCCCATCGTGCAGTTGGTATTCCTGCTCTACATTGCTGCGGCCATGCACATGCAGGTCAATAAAGCCAGGGGCCACTACCAACCCGGAAACATTAATAGTCTCTTTTCCATTCAACGGTTCCGAGGTAATTTGTGCAATGCGGTTATTGAGGATGCCCACATTTTTTATGGCGTCCAGTTTTGTTTCGGGGTCAATTACACGGCCGCCCACCAATACGATATCATATACTGTTTTTGTTTGTGCAATAGCCGCCAGAAAAAGGCCATTGAAAATTGCGAGGAATAAAATTTTCTTTATCATGTTATTTTTCTTTTTTTAAATATTTCATCACAAAATAAATAATACATATTGCTGCAATAAAAATAGTGGTTGATAAAATTTCCCGCTGACTCAAACTGGTCAGCAGCCATAAAATTGACGCAATACCAATAATGGGAAAGACTAATCCACCGGGGGCCCTGAAAGTTTTTTCACCTACACCCTGCTTTTTCATTCTCAATTTGATCGTTGCTAAAATAACAGCCAGGTAAACCAACAATATGGCTGCACTCGCCAATATGGCCAATTGTTGAAATCCACCGGAGACCGATAAAATAAAAATCAACAAACCGAAAGAGACGATGGCAAGGTAAGGTGTGGAAAATTTGGGATGAACCTTGCCAAGAAACCCAGGAAACATGCCATCTGTCGCACCGGCAAATAGTACCCGGGGTGTGTTCAGCACATCGGCACTTACCGAACCAAAACAGGAAATGGCTGCTGTAATCAGCAGGATAGTGGCTCCGGCAGGACCAATAATTTTTTCGGCTACTGCCGCGAGGGGAGCGTCTTTAAATGTTTCTATCTGGTTTCCCAACATGCCCTGCGTAACCATTTGTAAAAGCAAATACACAATGATTACCAACAGGCCACCCAGCAAAATTCCGAGCGGTACAGTGCGTTTTGGATTTTTAATTTCGCCGCTCACACCTAGTGCCGATTCAAATCCGGAAAAAGCAAAAAATAAAATGAGCACCGTGCTGCCAAATGTATGAACTGAGGGAAGGTGCTCCCAATGTAGCTTGGCCGAATCGATTTTGCCAATGCCAAAGATGATAATTCCAAAAAGGGGTACCAATTTAATAATGCTGATCAGTTTTACTATAGTAACACCTTGTTTCGCTCCCCTAATATTAACTAATACCATAAAACCAAGCAGTACAAAAATAAAAAGGGCTCGTATCCAGGGATTTAAGAAAGCCGGCCAAATAATTGCCAGCGAATCTGCAATAATGTTCATCAGTGATGCATCTGCCAATATGCTCCATCCTACAAAGAATACCCATCCTATTACAAATCCGGCAAAGTCTCCAAACGCAGCCTCCACGTAAGCATAAGAACCACCGGCGGAAATAACGCGACTTCCAATTTCTGCATAGCAAAACATGATAGCAGCCAGCATGATGCCGCAAAATAAATAGCCGAATACAGCAAATGCACCCAATTGAACGCCTACAATACCAGGCAGCACAAAAATACCTGCGCCGATGGTAAAGCCAACAATGGTGAGGGCAAGACCTGATACACCAATTACACGTTTTAAACCTTCATCTTTATTTGTAATTGCCATTTTTGGGTTTATTGATGAGAAATAAATTATTTGAATTCAATACTTTTTATTAAAGTATACTATTCAAAAATCAACAGGATTAAATCTCCAGCTTCGAAGGTTTTATCACAGGTACGTTTTGATTCCGCATTGTTTTGAAAAGATAAATGACAGATAGCAATCCCACAAAAATGGCAGTGCCAATCAGTTCTTTACTTTGCAGTTGAAAAATAAAAAAGCCGATCGCAAACAAAGCTGCGATGTGTACTGTAAGGCCCCCGGGAATTCTAAAAGTGCCTGACCTGTCTGTATTTTTTTTAAACCTGAACTTGATGGTGGCAAGCACTACGCCAACGTATAGAAATAAAAGCGAGGCCGATACAATAATGGCCAGTTGCCTGAAGCCTCCCGAAACAGCCACTAGCCAGGCGATGGCAGAAAATGTTATGATGGCATTTGCTGGAGTTGAAAAACGAGGATGCACTTTTGCAAGAAAGGCGGGCAGTAAATTATTTTCGGCACCGGCAAACATTACTCTTGGAAACACCAGGGGTAATGAAGTTAATATGCCGAAAATAGCAATCACCGACGCGGCTATAATAATTGAATGTGCCCACGATCCCATCAAATTGCTTGCTACTTCTGCCAGCGGAGCTTCTTTGTAATAAGCCAATGAAGGCCCCAAAGTACTTTGGCTAACTAACTGAATGGCGCAGAAGATAATGATGGTTGCCAGCAGGCCGTACAGCAATCCTAAAGGTGCAGTGCGGCTGGGGTTCTTCATTTCACCACTTACATTTAATACAGTTTCGCCACCGGCAAAAGTGAAAAATAATATCAATGATACGGCGCCCAGGTCTTGCAGAGTAGGCAGCTTAATAATTGTCAGATTTGATGTGTTTACATTCCAAAATCCAATTACAATCAATAAAAAAAAGGGCACCAGTTTAATCAACGTTATTGATTTTATCAGCGTCATTCCTTGTTTTACGCCACGAATATTTATATATGCAGAGAATGCAATGAGTACAAAAAAAAGTGCTGCCCTCAACAATGGAATTTTAAAAACGGGAAAAGG
>JBGSIG010000478.1:0-4326 GCA_041742655.1 Ferruginibacter sp.
GCCTTAACAGAAAGTATCGGACTGGGTATTCCTGCAAATAACAGCAGCGATCCAAGACATGGAACAGTGGCCAATGCAGAATTTAATGCAGGTGCCGGCGGCACTATTTCTATGTGGCCGGGATCACTTGGTTTGGCAGCAACTTTCGATCCTTCTATCGTAAAAAATTTTGGCCATATTGCGGCTATGGAATATCGGGCCCTTGGCATTGCTACAGCACTTTCCCCACAGGTTGATATGGCAACAGACCCACGCTGGAACCGGTTTAACGGTACTTTTGGTGAAAATGCGAAATTAGCAACTGCCATGGCACGAGCCTATATCGATGGCTTTCAAACATCTTTTGGGGATAAAGAAATTAAAGGAGGTTGGGGATACAATAGTGTAAATGCAATGGTGAAACATTGGCCAGGTGGCGGCAGTGGTGAAGCCGGAAGAGATGCACATTATGGTTTTGGAAAATACGCAGTATATCCCGGCAAGAATTTTGAACAAATGTTTGCACCTTTCACTCAAGGAGCTTTTAAACTCGAGGGGAAAACATCCATGGCTTCTGCTGTAATGCCTTACTATACCATATCCTACGACCAGGATACAAAGAATCATGAAAATGTGGGCAACAGTTACAATCAATATATCATCAATGACCTGCTGCGAATAAAATATAAATACGATGGTGTTGTTTGCACAGACTGGCTGGTGACAGGTAATGAAACTGCTATCAATGTATTCATCACTGGCAAATCATGGGGTGTGGAAAAATTATCTATTGCCCAAAGGCATTATAAAATATTGATGGCTGGTGTTGATCAGTTTGGAGGCAACAGTGATGCGGTACCTGTTGTAGAAGCATATAACATGGGTGTAAAAGAACATGGCGAAAAATTTATGAGGGAGCGTTTCGAACAATCAGCGGTCAGGTTGTTGAGAAATATTTTTCATACAGGGTTGTTTGAAAATCCCTACCTGGATGCAGAAGTTTCGAAAGGCATTGTTGGTAATGCTGAATTTATGAAGGCAGGCTATGATGCACAGTTGAAGTCGATGGTATTGCTAAAAAATGAAAAAGATGCGCTGCCATTGAAGAAAAATAAAACAGTATATGTGCCAAAAAAATTCACACCAGCCGGAAGAAATTTTTTGGGTATGGAAACTCCTGAAACATTAGACTATCCCGTTAACATAAACATGGTAAAAAAATATTTTAATGTAACAGATAACCCGGAAGATGCAGATTATGCCCTGGTATTTATCAGCAGTCCTAATAGTGGTAATGGATATGACAGCAGTGATGCAGTTGCAGGCGGCAACGGTTACCTGCCCATTAGTTTGCAATACGGCGAATACACAGCAAAAGAGGCACGTGATCCAAGCATTGCCGGTGGCGATCCGCTGGAACCATTTACTAACCGCACTTACAAAGGGAAGTCTATAAAAGCGATCAATATCACAGACCTTGCCATGGTTACAGATACACGTGCAAAGATGAAGGGGAAGCCAGTGATTGTGTCTGTTAACGTCAATAACCCCATGGTATTTGGGGAATTTGAAAAAGATGCGAATGCAATTATCGTAAATTTTGGGGTACAGGACCAGGCTATATTGGATATATTGACTGGTAATGCGGAGCCTTCGGGTTTACTGCCTTTTCAAATGCCTGCAAATATGGAAGCAGTGGAAAAGCAAAAAGAAGATGTTCCGCAGGATATGGATTGTTATAAAGATGCCGATGGCCATGTATATGATTTTGGTTATGGACTTAATTGGAAAGGAGTGATTAAAGATGCAAGGTTTACAAAGTATAAAAAATAGGTACCCTAACCCTAATAAGGAATAAAGAAAATATCACCAGTTGAAAGATTATTTTATGATTTGAAAGAGAAGTGAGTGGATTGGGAAAGGTGAGCACTTTATGTTTATTGAACTAGTGCTATATGTCTAAATATTGAGGCATGAATTATACTGCAAAAATTAATATCATAAAGGGGATTCTCTAAAAGTAAATGCAATGCGCATTGGTTTTAAAGCTGCAACAGTGGATTATGTATATCAATAAAAAATTATCAGGTCCATTACTATTCAATATGTTAAAAACACAAGCATGCTAAAACAATTTGGATTGATGATCTTGTTTACGTTTTCTGTTGCCAGTGCATCTGCACAATTGCAACAGCTAAAAATAAGTGCAGATAAACACCATCTTATTACTGCAGACGGTAAACCATTTTTTTGGTTGGCCGATACTGGCTGGGAACTGTTTCATAAATTAAATAAAGATGATGCTACTGCCTATTTTAAGAAGAGGTCAGAACAGGGCTTCAATGTTATACAGGCAGTAGCATTGGCAGAATTGGATGCATTGAAAATACCCAATGCAAATGGCGATCTTCCATTTTTGGATACTGATTTTTCAAAACCCAATGAAAAATATTTTCAATACATAGAGCGCCTTATTGATATAGCTGCGGGCTACCATATTTATATTGCTTTATTACCTACCTGGGGCGATAAGGTATTTAAAAATTCTTGGGGTAAGGGCCCTGAGATATTTAACCCTGCTACTGCATTGGTTTATGGTAAATGGATCGGAAATCGCTTTAGTGACAAAACGAATATTATATGGATAATTGGCGGCGATCGGGACCCACGGGCCAATTCGCAGGATGTGGCTACATGGCGTGCACTAGCAAAGGGTGTTGCCGAAGGTATTGGTAATGGAAGCAATACATTAATGACTTTTCATCCACAACCAAGCGGCACAAGTTCTTCATCAAAATGGTTTCAGAAAGATGACTGGCTTTCTTTCAATATGCTTCAGACAGGGCATTGCCGCGATACCGAAGTTTGGCAAACAGTAAGTTATGATTATAAAGCTACACCCACCAAGCCGGTTATAAATGGCGAAAATATTTATGAGGAGATACAGGTATGTTTTAATGCAAAACAGTTGGGATATGCCAATGCGTATGATGTGCGAAAAGCGGCATATTTAAGTGTATTTGCCGGTGCCTGCGGGCACACTTATGGCTGCGGTCCCGTTATTTTTTTTGGCGATAAAGGGAGCAATGGGTTTGCTAATCTGCATGGATGGAAAGACGGCCTTGATTTGACTGCGGCAAATGAAATGAAGTATTTGCGTTCGCTGATGGAATCAAGACCCATATTAGATGGTGTTCCTGATCAAAAGATACTGTTGAATGAGGGCAGTTGTAGTGCCGAAAGGATACAGGCTACCCGTGGCAAGGATTATGCTTTTATTTACACTGCTTATGGCCGGGATATTATTATTAAAGAAAATATAATTAGCGGCTCAAAGCTACATGCAAACTGGTACGATCCCCGGACAGGTAAATCAACCTTCATTGGCGAATTTGATAATAATAAGCAGCTTAGTTTTACGCCACCTTTACCAGTCGCAGCAGCTGCGCCATCGCAAAGAGAGGATTGGGTGTTGGTAATAGACGATGCATCAAAAAATTATTCTATGCCAGACAGAAAACTATAGACATAAATAATTAGTGTAGAAGGGTGAAATTGCAAGCCTGAGCCACCTCTCTTTTTCGGGATATAAAATATTTTTGATCAGGCAGGACAGTACGTGATAGTTACTATTATTTTCTGATGTACTTTGAAGCCATTAACTGAACGATTACCTAAATACTCAACAAGTTCGCCATGAAGAAAAAAATGCTATTACCTGCGCTATTGCTACTTTGTACGTTTACCTGTTTTGCACAGGTAAAAATTGACAACCTGCTTACAGAAAATCTTACCAATCCAATAGGGCTTGATGTGCAGCAGCCACGCTTTAGCTGGCAGTTAAAAAGTGATAAAAGAAATGTTGCGCAATCAGCGTATGAACTCAAAGTGTCAGAAGGTAAAACTTCATTTTGGAAATCAGGAAAAGTCAGCAGCGATCAGTCTGTGCAGGTTTCCTATGCTGGTGAGGCCTTACAGAGCGGGAAAAAATATACCTGGCAGGTACGTGTATGGGATAATAAGGGAAAAGTTTCTTCATGGAGTGAGAAGGCATTTTTTCAAACAGGATTTTTTGCGGTATCCGACTGGAAAGCAAAATGGATTGAGGCAGACTTTGCGGAAGAAAGCAGCAGGCCTGCAATTTTATTTCGTAAACTGTTTAATGTAAATAAAAAAATTGCCTCAGCTACTTTGTACATTACTGCTCATGGCATATATGAAGCACAACTAAATGGAAAAAAAATTGGCGATGCCTATTTAACACCCGGCTGGACCAGTTATAATAAACGCCTTCAATACCAGGTGTATGATGTAACAAGTATGCTAAGTTCAGGCGATAATGCTTTT
>JBGSIG010000479.1:0-2606 GCA_041742655.1 Ferruginibacter sp.
GGTTAGCGGCGGCAAATACGAATTGTTTAAATATATCATAGACGAACTTAGGCCAGCAGCAGCTGATGTGGCTCAATCGAATACAAGGGAATTTGAAATGGTGACCGAGTATTATTATAGAGATATGAGCAATAAAGATGAACTGGTTAAACTTAAAAAAAATTTGAAACAGCTAAAAGAAGCGTTTAAAGAAAACAAACAGGTGATGGATATATTGTTGAGTAAAGCTGAAATTTCATTGGATGATAAATTAACAGCGGTATTTACTTTGGCAAATAACTGACCACTTCTTTCGTCGTTTCAAATCAACCCATCGTCAGAAAAACTGTAATAACCTTCTTCGCTTACTATAACGTGATCTACTACCAAAATATCCAGGTACGAAGCTGCGGTTTTTATTTTTTGAGTAAGTGACTCGTCAGCTTTACTCGGTTTTAAATTGCCCGATGGGTGATTGTGGCATAGTACGATAGAAGTGGCATGTTGTTCCAGCGCAATTTTTAAAATGATCCTTGGGTCGGCAACCGTGCCCGTTAATCCACCCCGGCTAACAATTTCGAAATGGTTTACTTTGTTGGCTTTATTTAAATATAAAACTGCAAAAACTTCGTAGCTAAAATCTTTAATAATTGTTCGCAGGTATTTTGCGATATCGGCACTTGTTTTTATTACCGCTTTGTCAAGTGCCGATGTAGCATACCTTCGCCTGCCAAGTTCTAAGGCTGCGGCAATTGTAATTGCCTTTGCTTCTCCAATACCTTTAATTTTCTGAAATTCCTTAAGCGAAAGTTTTCCTAATTCATTAAGGTTATTAGCTCCGAGTTTCAAAATTTCTTTGGCCAGTTCAACTGCGGATTTTTCTTTATGTCCATTGTTTATTAAAATGGCCAGTAGTTCAGAGTCGCTCAAAACGGCGGCACCCTTTGTCAATAGCTTCTCCCGTGGCCTGTCATCCATCGCCCAGTTTTTTATAGACGTGGAAGGTTTGTTGATATTTTCCATTTATTAAATTTACACATCGATTTTTAAACGATAGTTTTGCAGCATCTTACATTTTTTTCACCTCGCAATCATTTTATATGTCGAATAACGCAAAGCTGTTTTCCGGTACCGGGTCAAAATATCTTTCGGAGGCCATTGCCAAAAAATTTGGCGAACCCTTAGGGAAAGTAAATATACAGCGCTTTAGTGATGGAGAAATAGGTGTAGAATTCCAGGAAAGTATTCGCGGGCAGTTTGTGTTTTTAATTCAAAGTACATTTTCACCAACGGATAATTTGATGGAGCTGCTGCTGATGATTGATGCCGCAAAAAGAGCTTCAGCATACAAAGTAATTGCAGTGATACCTTATTATGGATATGCCAGGCAGGACAGAAAAGACAGGCCGAGAGTGGCCATCGGATCTAAACTGGTTGCTAACATGCTTACCGCAGCCGGCGCCGACAGGGTTATTACAATGGACCTGCATGCACCTCAAATTCAGGGTTACTTCGATATACCCGTTGATCACCTCGATTCGTCTGCCATCTTTATTCCCTATATTGAAAGTTTGAATCTTGAAAACCTAACCTTTGCGGCGCCGGATGTTGGAAGTGCAAACAGAATCCGCGAAGTAGCCTCTTACTTCGAAAGTGAAATGGTAATTTGCGACAAACATAGAAAAAGGGCGAATGAAATTGCAAGTATGGTTGTGATAGGAGATGTAACTGATAGGGATATAGTATTAATTGATGATATCTGCGACACAGGAGGCACATTGGCCAAAAGTGCCGGCTTGTTGAAGGAAAAGGGTGCCCGTAGTGTGAGGGCATTTTGTACACACCCGGTTTTAAGTGGCAATGCTTATGAAAATATCGAGAATAGTGTGTTGGAAGAGCTGGTTGTTTGCGATACCCTGCCTGTAAAACCGCATAAAGGAAAAATCAAAGTTGTTTCTACCGCCGAACTATTTGCGATAGCCATTCGTAATGCATTGGAAAATAAAAGCATAAACAGTCTTTTTATTCGGAGCCGTATGGCCAATAAAAATAGTTAGTGAAAGATTAGCCGGTCGTCAGGATAAAATTATTCATTTGCCATTTTACATTTAGTAATTATCTATTATTCCCTTACCTTTGCGCCTCATAAAAAAATAATAAAATGAAAACAATTACAATCGAAGGACAAATCAGGACCGAATTTGGCAAAAAAGCCACCAGCCAACTTCGCCTTGAGGAAAAAGTGCCAGCTGTAATTTACGGAGGTGCTAAGGAAATCAATTTTGCCGCTCCTGCAACAGCTTTTAAAAATGTAGTTTATACTCCAGAATTCATGGTAGTGCAGGCTAATGTTGATGGGAAGTCTTACAGGTGCGTATTAAAAGATCTTCAATTTGATAAGGTGAGTGATAAACTTATCCATGTTGATTTTTTAGAGTTGGTAGAAGATAAAAAGGTGACAGTTAGTTTGCCACTTAAATTTACAGGAGCACCTGTGGGTGTTAAGGCTGGAGGAAAGCTGGTTACTAAAATGAAAAGTTTAAAAGTTAAACTACTGCCTAAATATTTACGCGAAAACATTGAGTTGGATATTACCAATTTGGAATTAAATGAAAACGTTAGAGTGC
>JBGSIG010000480.1:0-5280 GCA_041742655.1 Ferruginibacter sp.
TTATGGTGCCGCTAATTTTTATTTCCTGCAATAAGCAAGAAGGGTTTCCACTTCCGACCAAACAATTTATTGTGACCATTGAAAATGTATCGAAGCCGAAGCTGTATCTCGGCTCGGGAGTAATTAACACTCCAAAGGGGGATGCCATGCCCGGGCCAATTACTCCAGGTAAAAAGTACGAATTTATGGTAAAGGCCGGCAAGGGTCAAAAGCTTTCTTTTGCAGTGATGCTGGCTGCAACCAACGACCTGTTTTTTGCGCCGGATGAAGAAGGAATTGCTTTGTACGACAACACCGGCAAGCCGATTGCATCTCAAAATGTAACGAACCAGGTTTACCTGTGGGATGCCGGTACTGAAATAAATGAAGAACCAGCAGTTGGGCCGAACACGGTTACCAATCAACCAGGCCCAAATACCGGCCCGGCAGAAAATGGGCCTGTTCAGTTGATCAGCAAAGTAACCACCGACAAATTTCAATACCCGGCGGTAAACAAAGTGATAAAAGTGAGGATAAAATATATGTCGGGGTATTATTTTATGGTTACCATCGAAGATGTAAGCGCAATGGATGCGCTCAAGACTAGCAAAGGCGATTTCGCAGCGCCAGTGTCTCCGGGAGTATGGGTAGTGCACATAGGTAAATATCCATTGTTTAAACCAGGTGAACCAGATTGGGGTAAAGGATTGGAAGCAATTGCCGAAGATGGAAATCCGACTATGCTTGGAGAGTTTGTAAAAAACAATACCGGTTTACCATACGTACTTTCTCCGGGTGCATGGGCTGTACACAAAGAGCAGGCGATGCCTATTTTTAGCTGGGGCAAATTCGATTATGGGGAAGGTTTAGAGGGCATTGCAGAAGACGGAAATGCGGCGATGTTAGGCGAGAGTTTAAAAAAGAAATATGGGGTTGACTACAGCGGTGTTTTCAATACTCCGGATGGTGCTGCAGGACCGGTCCCTATTGGCCCCGGTATGAAGTACAGTTTTACTTTTCCTGCAGATAAATTAGACGTTCTATCATTTGCCACCATGTTTGTACAATCTAACGACTTATTTTATAGCCCCGGCGACAGAGGCATACATTTGTTTGGGAAGAATGGTGCCATTAACGGCGACGTTACCTCACAATTGTACTTACTGGATGCCGGTACTGAAAAAAATGAAGAACCAGGCTACGGACCTAACCAGGCAATGCGACAGTCGGCACCCAATACAGGTGTAACAGAGCATAACGCTGTTGATAAAGTTCACGACGAATACAGTTATCCCGCAACCGAAAAAATTATCAGGGTTACAGTTAGTTCACACTAGTATTTAGAAAAAAAGCATGGAATAAAAATAGAGGTTGTCTCAAAATTGTGAGGCAGCCTCTGTTTGTATCGAATACTTTTTAATTAATCTTTAACGTTGACGCTTCTCTACCCCCTGCTATCCTTGCCGCTCATGTAATTTCGTACTACCATCGCAGATGCGATAATTATCTTCACGCAATGTTTACATTCCTTGCGTGGATCATCCTTTTTATTCTTTGCTGGCCGCTGGCTATTTTAGCATTGGTTCTGTATCCTTTTTTTTGGATACTCACACTCCCGTTCAGGGTCCTCGGCATTGCCGTGGATGGCGTTTTTGGTTTACTAAAAGGGATCATTATGCTACCAGGAAGATTGCTGCAGCGGTAGCGACCGGAGAACCGGATAATGATGCGTTACAGGAAGCAACAGGATTGTCCATTTTATCGATTCGTAATTTTATTCCTCATCTGTCATTTCCTGTGTAGAAACATTTTTCAATTTTTCTCCGTAGTTGGTTTATATTCGATTCACTAAAATTAGCTGCTGTGGTAAGGTGCCACTAGTCATTATCTGTTAATTTTTTGTACCTGGCATTTGTTTAAAAACGTTTAAACAAACTAACACATGACCCATCTTTTAAACCGAAGACATTTTCTGCAAACTTCTGCCGGCTTAGCACTGATGGCCATTACGGGCAGTTCGTTTGATGTTAAAAAGAACGTGCCGTTGCTTTCGTTTTCAACATTGGGTTGCCCCGACTGGCCGTTTCAACAGATAGTTGAATTTGCTTTTGCAAATAATTTTAAGGGGATTGAAGTACGTGGGATACAAAGAGAAATGGATCTCCCAGAATGCAAAGAATTTAATAGCGCTGAAAATATCGCGGCAACCAATAAGCTAATGGCAGAAAAAGGGTTGCAATTTGTTGACCTCGGTTCTTCTGCCGCAATGCATCACAGCGAACCAGCAGAAAGGAAAAAGAATTTAGATGAGGCTAAACGTTTTATTGACCTGGCAGAAAAAATTAAATGCCCTTACATAAGAGTGTTTCCAAACAATTTACCAAAAGACAAAGACCGCAATGCTACTATTGAACTTATCATACAGGGATTGGTGGAGTTGGGAAATTATGCAAAAGATAAGAACGTAAAAGTATTACTCGAATCGCATGGCGAATTGGTTTATACAGAAGATCTGCTGCATATAATGCAATCGGCAAATAACAATAATGTGGGCATGGTTTGGGATATCGTAAATATGTGGTGGGTTACAAAAGAGCCACCGCAGGAAGTACATGCTGCGCTGAAAAAATACATTTATCACACACACATAAAGGATGTGACAATTGTTGATGGCAAAGATCAATATACTTTAACAGGCACCGGAGATACACCGATTTTTGAAGCGATTGATATTTTGAACAAAGGTGGATACACTGGCTATTATAGTTTTGAATGGGAAAAATTATGGCATCCGGAAATCGTAGAACCCGAGATAGCAATTGCACACTATGCTAAAGTGATGAAAGAGCATTTTAATTGATAATTTTTTAATGGATAATTTCACAATGCTTAGCTTATTTTCTGTGAAATGACTTTCGCTTACGCTTTCAGCTTTTTGCCTTATCCCTTTAGCTTATCTTCACAATCAATTTAATAACCAAATACAATGGATACCCATCTTCACCACGACCATTCAGAAGCCCATTTAAAAAGTTCTGATGCATTAAGAGATATTGTGATTGGAATGAGTGATGGCCTTACTGTTCCTTTTGCATTGGCTGCAGGCTTAAGTGGCGCTGTAAGCAGCAGTACCATTATAGTTATTGCGGGCATTGCAGAAATTTGCGCCGGCAGTATTGCCATGGGGCTTGGTGGATACCTGGCTGGTAAAACCGAACAGGATCATTACGCAAGTGAAGTGAAAAGAGAATATGATGAAGTGGAAAATAAGCGTGACCTGGAGATTGAGGAAACCAAAGAATTTTTTGCCAATATTGGCCTAAGCCCAACATTACAAAACCAGGCCACCGAAGAAATTGCACAGGACAAAGACCGCTGGGTAGACTTTATGATGAAATACGAATTAGGCCTTGAAAAACCTGATCCTAAACGAGCAACCAAAAGCGCATTAAATATCGGCCTCTCTTATATTGCCGGTGGTATCATTCCTTTGAGCCCCTATTTTTTTATCAGCGATTCTTCAGAAGCATTAAGAATATCTGTAGTGGCAACACTTATTTGCCTTTTTATATTTGGTTATTTTAAAAGCAGGATAACGGGAGTTAATGCATTGTGGGGTGCTCTTAAAGTAACTTTAATTGGCGCAGTTGCAGCAGCCGCTGCTTTTGGTGTAGCTAAATTATTTGAAGCACATTGATAGTATTCTTAATGGAGAAAACGACTAAAAAAATATAGCCTTTGAATAACTCCGCTGCGGGAATAGAGGTTAAACCGTATCAACCGAATGCTTTTTATCGGCAACAATATTCTCCAAAGTCCATTCAATTTTTTTCTCAAAAGCCTGTTGCCTTACCGTACAGTCTTCTTTTGTGCAGATTTTACAACTAAAATTCATGCAACCATCCGTATGTACAAATAGTTCCATTGAACTTCCAAACTTTTCTTTAATTAAAAGCGATAAAGCCTCTACTTCTATATGGGCTTCATGCACATTTAAAAACCATGGCAAGGTAAGGTGACAATCAAGATGTATGGTACCGCCATATTTAATAACCCGGAGATTGTGCACGTCAATCCAATTGGGCTTCCTCTTGGCATTGAGCAGTGCTACGAGATTTTCCAGTAGCCCGGTATCAGCTTCATCCATAATGCCAGCAACTGATGTACGCACAATTTTATACCCGGTAAACATTATTATAAAAGCAAAAAGTATGGCTACAGCACTGTCTATCCACGAGAGTTTTAAAAAATACATCAACACCAGGCCGGCAACAATGCCGATGGTAGAATAGGTATCGCTTTGCAAATGTTTGCCACTTGCAATTAAGGCAAGTGAATTATTTTTTTTACCGGTTTTTATGCAAATGCTTCCGGTAAGGAAATTGATGACGGCCGTGAATGATACAATCCAAATACCATAATCCAATTGTTGAATGAGGTGCGGGTGAATGAGGTTGTTAATAGCTTCATAAACGATTATAAGGCCTGCCACCGAAATAAGGGTGCCTTCAATTGCGGCAGAAAGAAACTCAGCTTTACCATGCCCGTATGGATGGTCACTGTCCTTTGGTTTGGCGCTTACATACAAACTATAAATCCCAATAAGGCCTGCCACCACATTAACCGTGCTTTCCAGCGCATCCGTTAAAATAGCTACAGAACCTGTAAGATACCAGGCAATTAATTTGAGTATAAAAAGAATAATACCAACGAATGTTATTATTTTCTGAAGCCGTAAATTCTGTTGCGTTCTTTTCAAAAGAAATATTTAGCCCACAAAGTAAAGGCTTTACAACCACACAATACAGCCGCAATTCGTACATTTGCACACGCTGGCAAAATAAACATTTGCCAATATATAACATATTAAAAGTACCTGATAGGTATGTGCTGCAAGAGGGTGTTCCGATACGCCTCTCAGCCCGGTAAAAAAAATATTTTAATGATGGAACTGAGCAAGAATTTTATACCAGGAGAAGCCGAAGCAAAATGGTATGCACACTGGATGGAGAAAGGCTATTTCAACAGCACGCCCGATGAACGGGAAGCGTACACGATTGTGATGCCGCCGCCAAATGTTACCGGGGTGCTGCATATGGGCCATTGCCTTAATAACACCATACAGGATATTTTAATTCGCCGTGCAAGGATGCAGGGAAAAAATGCCTGCTGGGTGCCGGGTACCGATCATGCGTCTATTGCTACTGAAGCAAAAGTGGTGGGGATGTTGAGAGAAAGGGGTATTGCAAAATCATCTTTAACAAGGGATGAATTTTTGGGCTATGCGTGGGAATGGAAAGA
>JBGSIG010000481.1:0-2189 GCA_041742655.1 Ferruginibacter sp.
GTACTAAATGAAAGTCTGAACTAAAAACGATGACCATTCGCAAGGAAAAAACAGATGATGTAACCTTAAATTTATACGCATTCATTTTTGAAAAAATAAAATAAAAACTTTACTTAATCTCACAACTTAAATGCGTGCTGCTATGTATTGAAAACACCTATTACAGGCAAAGATTTGTTTCACGAAATATTATGGGTGTGTATGCGTTCCTCGAATTAGCAGCATAATCAAAAGCGGCTTTACTTAAAAAATGAAATTTATTTGGGATTTAGATTGTAATACGGGTAAAGGCAAAAAACTTTAAGCAAATAACCTAGGTACTAAAACTGTCGAATGTTTCTTCTTTTTTGGGGGGCAGGAACACAAATATTATGTGAACGATGCCATAATAGATATTCATTAGCAAATAAAAAATTGTGAATAAGATGAGCAATAAAAATTTACAAAAAAACTTAATCATTTAACAAGGTTAATTTATTTATATATGTTTTGGAGTAGTGCAATTACCAAATATTTCACAACAACCAAGCCATTTTTTCAATTATTATAGAAATGGGCCCCCTGTTTTTCAACATTTCCTAATGGCTGTATCATAGTGTTTAATAGAATGAACCTCCTTCAACAAAATGTCTTAACAGACTTAAAGCTGGAAGAGGAAGTTGTCACTTCGTGTTGTTAGCAGTACTAAATGAAAGTCTGAACTAAAAACGGGATTCACTTATTTTTGTTCACTGCTAAAAAATATTACCAAACAAAAAGCGAAATTTTTTTTGCCGGACGACTCACATTTACCGTTGGTAATGTGGTTGCCGGACGGAATTGCAAAGAACAATTTGTGGAACTGTTCTTGCCTTTTGGGGTGTTAAAAGCAATGCCAGTAATTTTTTGCAGTGTTTGCACTTTTGTTAGGGATTTTTGAAGCGCATCCATAGAATATTTATGGAACATAGTTCTGCGGAACAAAAGTAGCAGCTGGATAAAAGAAATGCGTGAGGACTTTTACAAATTTGTTTTTGCTGATTCAACGCCAACCAAAAATGCCCCTACTATGAAATTACTTTATTACAAAAACAGCAGTACCAGCGTTAGCGCTATACCAGCAAGCGTATAATAAAGCCCCTTCTTAAAAATAGTTGTTTTAGGCATAAACATCCAAAAGGAGGAAAGAACAAAAAACAACAGTGAAGCACCAAAGAAAATATTCAGGAAAAACAACGGTTGTTTTGTATTTGCTTTGTGCAACTTAGTCAGCTTTTCCACCATTGGCGGTAAAGATTTTGTGGTATAGCTAACCGCACCTGTATGTTTGTTATAGGTGCCTTGTTTAAAACTAACGATATCGCCGTTTTCTGCCTCCACTTTTAAATCACGAATGCGTATAGCCTTGCCTAGTTCTTCGGCAGAAAGGGCGGGTTTTAACTGCTGGTCTATGTGCTTTTCCCTTTTCAGGAAATCGGTGTCCCTAAAAATAAGAATGATACCGCTGATAGAATATACTGCCATTATACCCGCTAAAAAAAAGCCCAGGTAACGGTGATAAATGCGCATTTTGTTATTTACTGTTACCTTGCCACTCATACTATTAAAAATTTGCTGCAAAGAAAAGCAAACAAAAACACATTGCCCCCGAAATAAGGAAAAGCATTTACAGAAACGGGAATTTTTAACCACGGCGTCGACACAAAAGGGGTGCTAAACGCATAACTGTGTTTCCTTTAATTTATACATTCGACGATGCTTTTTCTAATCACAAATCTTATATTCGTTTACAAATATTGTAACATGTTAGACTTTAGGAAATGTAAGCGTGGAAAAATAATTAGATAAATACTTTTTTGATGGCCCGAAGAAACATTAATTGCAGGTTCGATTCTGCTGCCCGTGACGTCATTAAAATTTCAAATTACTTTTAAAAGTATATTTAAACAATTAAGCAAAAAATAAAATGAAAAACATCATCGCCTTCATTATTGCAACATTCGTTTTTTCGGGCGCCTTTGCACAGCTTAAAAATACAAAATGGAGCGCTACACTGCAGATAAATGGCTCCATCAATACCATATTTGATTTCAAAAAAGATACCGCATTGGTTTACATGGTAGGCGACGGTAGCATGATTGAAAGAATGACCTATACCAGCACCGACACATCAATTACATTGACGAAAATTGACGGACAAAGCCCCTGCG
>JBGSIG010000482.1:0-1874 GCA_041742655.1 Ferruginibacter sp.
ATTTTTGTTGATGCATATTATACAAGGCCTGATATTATGGAGCCAGAATAACAACGCAAGGCCGGTAAAGTATTTGAAAAAAGATGATAACAGCAGCAGTAAATGGTATAGCAGAAGTATGGGCCTCCTGGGTACATTGATATTGATTTTTTTGGTACTTCATTTATATCATTTTTGGGCGCCATCAAGGTTTGGCGGAATGGCAGGTATCAAACCTTTGGAAGAAGCAACGCTTACTGATTACAATAACCAGGAAGTACATAATTTATATGCAGAGATGTTATTGGTTTTTCAAAACAATTTATTGATTGTAATTGTGTATATCCTTGGCGTTGTTTCGTTGTGCTGGCATTTAATACACGGTTTTCAGAGTGCCTTTCAAACGTTCGGCATAAACCACAAAAGGTATACTCCAATTATTAAAGGAGTCGGGGTTGCTTATTCAGTAATAATTTGTCTATTATTTGCTGCGATGCCGGTAGCCATTTATTTACATTGGGTTCAATAATTTAGCCTGCAAATAGTTTTGGTAAAAAACAACTAACCTTTCGGGTGAGTATCAAAAAAGTAATTTAACTAATCATTTAATAAACATTATTATGTCTTTCGATTCAAAAATTCCTGCCGGCGAAATGAATGAAAAGTGGAATGATTATAAGGGGCATGTAAAACTGGTAAACCCTTCAAATAAACGCA
Source organism: Ferruginibacter sp. (assembly GCA_041742655.1). Taxonomy (GTDB): domain Bacteria; phylum Bacteroidota; class Bacteroidia; order Chitinophagales; family Chitinophagaceae; genus Ferruginibacter. The sequence goes on from JBGSIG010000482.1 coordinate 697, forward strand.
AGCTTGAAGTGATAGTAGTGGGTACCGGGTTGGCCGGGGCTTCAGCAGCAGCATCATTGGGTGAGTTGGGATATAAAGTAAAATCCTTTTGTTTTCAGGACAGCCCACGCAGGGCACATAGCATTGCGGCACAAGGTGGTATTAATGCCGCCAAAAATTATCAAAACGACGGCGATTCGGTTTTTCGTCTTTTCTATGATACAGTTAAAGGCGGCGATTACCGGGCCAGAGAAGCTAATGTGCATCGCCTTGCAGAAGTAAGCAATGCTATTATTGATCAGTGTGTGGGGCAGGGTGTACCATTTGCAAGAGAATATGGTGGCCTATTGAGCAACCGTAGTTTTGGCGGCACTCAGGTTCAGCGTACGTTTTATGCTGCTGGGCAAACAGGGCAGCAATTATTATTGGGTGCCTATAGCGCTTTGGAAAGACAAATAGCATTAGGCAATGTAGAAATGTATGCCCGACATGAAATGCTGGATATTGTAATGATTGACGGTAAAGCAAGGGGCATCATCGCAAGAAACCTTGTGACTGGTGACCTGGAACGGCATTTCGGCCATGCGGTACTGTTATGCTCCGGTGGCTATGGCAATGTGTTTTATTTAAGTACCCTCGCCATGGGAAGCAATGTTACTGCTGCATGGAAAGCGCATAAAAAAGGAGCTTTCTTTGGTAATCCTTGTTTTACTCAAATACATCCAACCTGTATACCGGTGAGTGGCGACTATCAAAGTAAACTTACATTAATGAGCGAAAGCTTACGTAATGATGGAAGAATATGGGTGCCAAAAAAGAAAGATGATACCCGGAAGGGTGTTGATATCCCGGAGGATGAGCGGGACTATTACCTTGAAAGGCGGTATCCTGCTTTTGGGAACCTTGTGCCAAGGGATGTAGCTTCAAGGGCAGCAAAGGAAAGATGTGATGAAGGATATGGCGTGGGTACCACCAAGTTGGCCGTATACCTCGATTTTGAAGATGCCATAAAACGGTATGGAAAAATTGAAGCTGGAAAGACAAGAAGCTCCGACACAAGTGAAGTCAACATAATAAGGCTGGGAAAAGAAGTGGTGAAAGAGAAGTATGGTAACTTGTTTGACATGTACGAAAAGATAACGGGAGAGAACCCTTATGAAATGCCGATGAGGATTTTTCCGGCAGTGCATTATACCATG
>JBGSIG010000483.1:0-4893 GCA_041742655.1 Ferruginibacter sp.
GGCACTTTTAATAATGTCAAGCTTTTTAATTTACTCACGGCACCCGCAAATCCGGTTGAATTAGATACTATTTTAATAAATGAAAATGGTAAAAATGTTGCTTTTGCAGCTAATGGCAACCTGGTATTTCAAACAGATGAAGGAATAATAACCTGGGAAGCTACTACTTCCTATAAGCAAGTTGTGAACTGGAAACAACGAAATCAATTTGTTATAACAAATGGCATAAAAACGATTTTAAACGACACAATTGCCTGGGGTGAAAAAGCCCTTAAGCTGCCTGGTGTGCAGTTTAATTGTATGGCAACATTTAAAGACAAAATTGCTATAGGCTCCCAATCCTGTTTTATACTGATTTCAAAAGACTCATTAATAAAATTAACTGATCCTGTATTAGGCACCCTGTCAAGCATTCAATTTGACAATAAAGGCGCTTACATCTATTGTGGAAATGATGTTGGTGCAGTCTTCAGAATTTCTTTAGCTGATTATAGAATTGAAAATAACTGGAACCAAAGTGGAAGAGTTATTAGTATTGCCTGTAGTACCAATGGAGAATATCTTGCATCTGGTTCTTTTGATGGAACGGTAGCAATTTATAAGGATGATATCAACAACGATGAATGGAAAAATGCAAAACCATTGATACTGCCATTAAGCAGATGCGATCCGCTTTATTGTTTCAGCATTGATTTTAGCGCAGACAATCATTATTTACTGGCTGGATACGAAAACGGGTCAATTCAAAAATGGCCCGTAAAATCAGACATACTTTCAGCTTTAATATGTGATTCAATTTCAGGGAAAAATTTAAGTTTAGATTCTGCCCTGATTAAATATGGCATTAATAGAAAATTTATTTCGCAAGAACAAAATAAGTACGATTGTAAATAGACAAATACTAATCATTAAATAATTATTATGAAATCTTTTTTAACAAATTCTAGATTATTAACCTGCATACTATTTGCATTTTTTCTGTTGAATACGCAATTTGCCAAAGCTCAGAGTAAGGTGCAGAATTGTGCAGCAAACCTTATTTCGATGAATAAAATACCAAACGGTATTCCTTCAGCCAGAATTACGGAGTATGAAGACTGTGTAGCAAGTTTAGATGAAACCCCACAAAGTAAAACCAATAACAAAGGATTACTTAATGATTGTTATAATAAACTGATTAGTTATTTTGGAGCATTGGATAAAGAAACAAAAGTAAATGAGTACAAAGCAAAACTTAGAAGTTTGCCATATGGACAAAATCAAACAAGCTATTAAAACCAACATTCAAAACATGAAAAAGATTTTGGAACTATTACTAATACTCTTTCTATCTGGCACGATCAATTTATATGCGCAGGATTTATCCAGGCCGGACACCGATTCAGCTTCATCAACAAATCAAGATATGAGGCCTGTGCAACCAGTTGCACCAATGCCAACAGCTCCAGCGGCCCCCGCAACAATACCGACACCACCAGGACCAAAAACGCCCGATAATTCATACAAAACCGCAAAAGAGAATTTTAATAATGGTAAGTTGGAAGTTGCTATTAATGAATTAAATACTAATTGTATCCCGCATATTTCAACTGGTAATGCGTTAATTTACAAAGCTTATAAATTGCTTATAGATTGTTATAAAAAAATTGATAAAGATGGAACTGCAAAATCAAAATTAATAGAACTAAGTGGTAAAGTAGGAAAGAATGAAACTACTGTTCAGGAAATACTTGACGATACGCCTTTATAATTCTTTGCGGCATTGTTTTCAAAATAGATGCTTCCGTAAAACAGTCCAATAATTTTACTCAAAATAAGATTTAATACCGTTCTTTAGCCTTTCTTGCATCAAGCTGTTTGATAAAAAAGAAGAAGACGATTGACACCTTGAAGCATATAAAACTAACGGGCTGAAGTGCGTCGCGTCGAGGTTTTCGCTTGAATATTTTTAATTTTTAAGGTACACATCAGCGAAACCCCCGACATTGAACATGAGTGCCATCAAATATCCAACCCGGCTAAGTTACAGGCCTGTAATTGTAAAACGCATCATTGTATTTTAGTTTTTTTGCCAGGGAGTACGTCGATGACAACAAAGGAATAAAATTGCATTTTGATACCTTGTTCTTTGCAGGTTAACGGAATTTAGCAGCACCCCTTGCTATCGTCTTTCACACCAGCTTTTTTTAAAATTTTTTCCAGTGGACAGAAATGAGTAAAAGAAGATTGCAAAAGATTAACACCAACAAATATCCCTAACCATAACCATTGCAAGTTTATATAATATGCCAATATAATGCTGACCAACACCATAGCGCCGGCAACTGCTCTAACAATTCTTTCTTTCATATTTGTTTGTTTTAATGAGATGAGTTTTCTACAGCAATAATAAAGGCCCTTAGCGGAAAGTCGCCGGGATTTTCAAGGTTGTATTCCCGGATAAACACTAAGGCGTTATTTGCTTTTTCTTCATCTGTAAAAGAAAATAAAAATACGGAGTCAAAACGAGCATCGCTCATACCAAACCAATTGTCAATTAAATTATGGTCGGAGCCATCCTTAAATCCAATAATATCTGTTGCACTAAATACATGGATACCTGCTTTTTTGAAAATGGCAGTTACCTTTTCACTGTATTCTTTAAGTGCTGTTACGGTAAGTAATTTCATTATTAAAATTTTATTTGGTTTCCCCCCGCATCATTTTAAAATACAATAGCGGTACCACCAGCAGGGTTAAAAATGTAGATGTAATAGTGCCGCCGATCAATGAAATGGCCAGGCCCTGGAATATTGGATCTGAAAGAATAATAACTGCACCCAATGCTACCGCTCCGGCTGTCAGCAGTATTGGCGTAGTCCTCACCGCACCTGCTTCGATGATAGCCTGTTTAAGCGGGATTCCTTCTCTTATGCGTATGTTGATAAAATCAATCAGCAATATTGAGTTCCGCACCATAACTCCCGCCAGTGCAATAAAACCAATCATTGAGGTGGCGGTGAAATAAGCACCCAATGCCCAGTGGCCCAATAAAATTCCTATCAGCGAAAGCGGAATGGCAGCCAGCATCACCAATGGAACAGTAAAGTTTTGAAACCATCCCACAATCAACATATAAATAATCAGGATTACTGCAGCGAATGCAATACCTAAATCACGAAATACTTCATAGGTGATTTGCCATTCGCCATCCCATTTCACGGAATATTGATCGCCACTCTCGGGCTGCTTTGTATACTCTTCGTTGATATGAGAATAGCCTGCAGGTAATTTTATGAGCTTAAGACTGTCTGACATTTTTGATATTGCGTAAAAAGGGCTTTCCAGTTTTCCTGCCATGTCTGCAACTACATAAACTACTTCCTTCTGATTCTTTCTATAAATACTTTTGTCTTTAGGAAGAGAACGTATAGAAACTATATCACGCAAAGGAACCATATTTCCCTGCATTCCTTTTACCTGTAAATCCAATACCTTGCTGGTATTGCTTTTGTCAGCATCCTTCAATTGCAATCTTATCGGCACCTGATTATAAGAAGCCGGCTGGTTAAGATTACCTGTTTGCATACCCGACAAGGCCGCCTGCACTGTAGCAGATATTTGTGCTGTAGCTACTCCGTAGCGCATTGCTTTTTCTTTGTCAACAGATATACGATATTCGTATTCGTCATCTTCTACCATCCAGTCTGCATCCACCACATCTGCTGTGTTACTAATCATTTGCTTCACCTGTTTGGCAATGGCTATTTGTTGCGTATAATCCGGCCCGTAAACTTCTGCTACCAATGTAGCCAACACAGGTGGTCCTGGAGGAACTTCTACCAGCTTAACATTGGCATTATATTTTGCTGCAATTTTTTGTAATGGGCCACGCATTTCTTTTGCTATTTCATGGCTTTGTTTACTACGCTCTGTTTTATCAACAAGGTTAACCTGTATGTCTGCTACATTATTACCTCTTCTTAAATCGTAATGCCGCACCAACCCATTAAAACTAATGGGGCCGGAAGTACCAATGTATTCCTGGTAATTTTTTACCAGTGGTTGCGACGCTACATAATTTGCAAGGTCTTCGGTAACTGCCTGCGTTTTTTCCAGTGTTGTTCCTTCGGGCATATCAATCACCACCTGGAACTCATTTTTATTATCGAAGGGCAGCATTTTTACCGCTACAGATTTTGTATAAAACAGCAGCATGGAACCTAATAATACAACCACCGTACTTAAAATAAATGCCCAGCGTTTCCATCTTACTTCTAACATAGGATGAATAAATGCTTTGTAAATTTTGTAGATACGGGTGTTCTCCAAAACCATTCCTCCATGATCTTTATGTTCAACGCCATGTTTTTCTTTTTCACGAAGAAAAATATAACCTAGGTATGGTGTAAGTGTAAGTGCAACAATCAATGACAGCATCATAGCAATAGAAGCACCGATAGGCATTGGGCTCATGTATGGCCCCATTAAACCCGATACAAATGCCATTGGCAGCACTGCAGCAATAACAGTAAATGTTGCAAGTATTGTAGGATTGCCCACTTCGTTGATGGCATAGATACCAGCCTGCAATGGCGGCAGCTTCCGCATTTTAAAATGCCGGTGCATATTTTCTGCAATGATGATGGAATCGTCCACCACAATTCCGGTGATGAATACCAATGCAAACAGGGTGATCCTGTTCAACGTATAATCCATCATATAGTAAGAAAAAAGTGTAAGCGCAAAGGTTACCGGTACCGAAAGAAATACAACCAGGCCGCCACGCCATCCCATTGCCAGCATTACAAAAAGCGTTACTACTACAATAGCTATGAAAAGATGAAACAATAATTCTGATACTTTATGTGAGGCTGATTCTCCATAATTTCTTGTTTCAGAAACCTGCACATC
>JBGSIG010000484.1:0-3980 GCA_041742655.1 Ferruginibacter sp.
GTGCCTGTCTTTCAGGGGTTCATCAAGCCCTATTGAAGTGATAACATTTCCGGTAGAGCGGGTCCCTTTGTAGGAAGCCAATTTTATAAAACATATTTCAGCATCTATTCTAATTTCTTTAAAAAGGTCTGATGCAAACATAAAAGATCCATTCAAAATAGCAATAAATATGGGCCTTTTTCCCTCATAAGCTATATCAATTTCCGCTGCCAATGTTTTTATACGAAGCTTAATTTCTTCGGCACCGATATAGGGCTTAAATTTTTTATCAATTACCTGTATATGCGCCGTTGAAGAATTCATTTACCTGTTTACTTTAGTATTAGTTTGAAACAATTAATTGCTGGCCAATTTGCAAACTATCAGTTGTTAAGCTATTCCATTGCCGCAATTGCTGTACACTCGCCTGATAATTTTTCGCAATTGTATACAATCCTTCTTTGGGTTGCACAGCATGAGTTTTACCGTTGGCAACCTGCACTTTATTCTTATCCGGTGCGGCACCTGCAGATTGATCTTTTGCAAGCGGATTTAGTTTCAACCTGGTTCCCGCAGATACTAACGAATTTTCTGCTAAATCATTATACCTGGCCAGGAATTTCAATTGTATGCCATTTTTCTGCGATATATCGTACAATGACTCCTGGTGATGCGCAATGTAAAAATAGGCCTTGCATGCGGTAGCTTTTTTTTGAAGGAAAATAAGCTGGTCTTTTGTAAGGATCCCATCTTTCTGCAGATCGTTATAGGCCAGTAGTTTACTTATGTCAACGTTGTTGGCAAAAGCAATGGCTAATAAAGAGGTTCCTTTCTGGGCTTTAATATATTTTATACCGTTGATAACGCCTGTCGATTCGTTGCCAACTGAAATATTTTCTTCCAGTTCTATGTCCGCCAATAGTTCTTTTTTGTCGTCAGTTTTACCAACCAGAATTGGAGTGCCGGGTTTGTCTTTTACTGCTTGTTCTGTCTCCTCTTTTAATCCATCCAGGGTATATTGTTCAAGCCCATATCGCTCAATATTTCTGATTAATATTTCAGGATATTTTGGGTTAGTGGCGTACCCGGCTTTTCTCAATCCTTTAGCCCATCCTTTATAGTCGGTTGGCGGCAGTGAGAATAAAGAAGAATATCGATCATTGCCCCTTAAAAAATTGCTGTGATCCCGGTAAGAATCCTCCGCGTCGGTATAGCTTCTAAAACATTCTCCCGACTCATCATCATCATGGTACACAGTTTCACCAGTCCACGAACTTTTACATTTAATGCCAAAATGATTATTGGATCTTTTAACAAGGTCACTGTTTCCATTTTCTGTTTCCAATATACCCTGTGCAAGAGTTATTGAAGCCGGCACCCCCATTCGCCTCATTTCTTCTATGGCCAAATCTTTGTACAGGGCAATATACTCCTCGGGCGTTAGCTTTTGGGCATTTACTTTCGTAAACGCAATTATAAAAATTAACAGCAAACAGCATATTTTTTTGGACATATTCAATCTATATTTTATAAATGATTTTTTATACTTTTTGTATTAACATAAGCCCGTCTCTTACAGTTAATAAAACCTGCCGAACCCTGGTATCATTTTTTACATGTTCATTAAAAGCATGGATAGCTTTTGCATTTTTACCTTTTATACTTTCTTCTAGTACCTGCCCGTGAAATAATACATTGTCTGCGATGATAATTCCATTTGGTTTTAATGATGGCAAAATTAATTCGTAATAATCAATATACCCTGTTTTATCTGCATCAATAAAAACCATGTCCCATAACTCACTAATTGCAGGAATTATGTCGAGTGCATTGCCAATATGCAGCTCGATGCATTTTTTAAATGCCGATTGATCAAAATAGTTCCTTGCAATATTGGCATCTTCCTGCCGCACTTCAATGGTGTGTATTTTTCCGCCGGCCTTTAATCCTTTAGCCAAACACAATGCGCTGTAGCCCGTAAAAGTCCCTATTTCCAAAATTTTTTCGGGCTGCAGCAGCGTACTCAACAAAGTTAAAAAACTTCCCTGCACACATCCGCTCAACATGTGTGCGTGTTCGTGCGTTTGGGTTGTGTGCAAATTTACTGCCCGTAAAATATCATCCTCTTCAAAAGAAAACCTGGCCGCATACTCTTCTGCTGCGCTGCTTACGAGTTCCATAATGGCTCTTTGTTTAACTACAACGGTGCCTGTCCTGATTTATTATTTAATATACAATGGCATCTATGATTGTACAAAAGTAAAATTTATATTAATGAGGCTATTCTTTTTTTGAAATGATTAACAAGCCCATAAAAGTGAGCATACCATTAATGATGAGAATTTCGATGCCTATTACATAACCATTTAAAAAATGTGGTGCATTTATTTGAAGAAGGTAACATAATACCGGGCTTAACAATGCAATCAAAGCAATAGTATATTTATCAGGCAAACTTCGTTTTGTTAAAATACCAAATGAAAATAATCCCAATAACGGCCCGTACGTATAACCAGCCAAATCTAAAATTTTATCAATAATTGACCTGCTGTTTATTTCCCTAAAAATCAAAATACAGATAAAAAATATTATTGTCATTATTAGATGAACTGTAAGACGGGTCGTTCGTTTTTGCTTTTCATTCAAATCATCTCTTTCCTTTAATCCCAAAATGTCAATACAAAAAGAAGAGGTAAGTGCCGTTAATGCACCATCAGCACTGGGAAATAAAGCTGATATTAATGCTATAATAAAAATGACAGAAATAAAAGAAGGCATTGATTGCAACAAACCCAACGCAACTGAAGGAAACAAATTATCGCCGGTGATGTTAAGATTGTTTTGAACAAATGCCCAAACAGGCTGGCCATCTACCACGATGGTTTTAAATTCAGCTCCCTGGTTGTATGCATATAAATACAACAATCCACCTAATAAAAGAAATAATAAATTTACAAAAACCAATATAACGCTAAACGACATCATATTCTTTTGCGAATCTTTCAGGTTTTTTACGCTGATGTTTTTTTGCATCATTTCCTGGTCAAGCCCCGTCATGGCAATTGTAATAAAAGCCCCGCCGATAATCTGCTTTATAAAAAATCCTTTACTGTCTATGTCGGTATTAAATATTTTAGTAAGGTTTTTTGCCTCCATTCCATTGATGGCCTCTGCCACTGAAAAGTTAAGATGCGATAATATATACCCAATACAAACCACCAATCCCGCTATCATTAAAGTTGTTTGCAATGTATCTGTGTACACAATTGTTTTTACGCCGCCTTCAAATGTGTATAACAGAATCATAATTAACACTACTGCCGCCGATACCCAAAATGGAATATGTAACCTGGATAAGATAAAAATATGCAACACATTAATTACAAGATAAAGCCTTGCGGTGGCACCCACTGTTCTTGATAAAATAAAAAATGAAGCCCCGGTTTTATAGGCCCATGTGCCGAAACGTTGTTTAAGGTAATTATAAATTGAGGTAAGGTTAAGCTTGTAATACAATGGCAGCAGCACATACGCCACAACAATGTATCCCAAAAAATAACCGATTACTACCTGAAAATAACCCAGTGCATTGGGCAACATACCCGCTTTGCCGATATTACCGACACTACCCGGCACACTTACAAAAGTTACTCCGCTCAATGAAGTACCAATCATTCCAAATGCAACCAGCATCCAGTTACTGTTTCGGTTGCCGATAAAAAAAGAATCGTTGTTTGAATTTCTACTGGTGTACCAGGCCACAATAAATAATAGTAAAAAATAACCGATTACAAAATACAAAAGCGTTGATGGAGCCATAATGAAATAGTGATTATAAAATAATGCTGCTAAATTAGCAGATGTAATACAAATTGTTGAATTTTAAACAATATACACCATTATGACATTTCAATCTATTGCAGTTTTTTGTGGCAGCAAGGCTGGCAACAATGTTTTATTTTCTGCTCATGCAACACAATTGGGTTATTTACTCGCAGAAA
>JBGSIG010000485.1:0-3153 GCA_041742655.1 Ferruginibacter sp.
ATATATGCCTTTCGGGCTAACAATTGCAGGAGCGTTATTTCTAATCAATCTATGGGTATTGTATGACAATAGAGATCTAGTAAGAAAGTTGATTCTTTAATTGATTTAAAGGGATAAAAAGCCTCTTTTTTTTAAAATTAAAATAGCAATGATTTCCACCATCCAATATTATATTGATGCTTTAGATGATGAAAAACATCAAACAATTTGTCATTTATTGAACCAATTTATAATTGAAAATTTGTCGTTTACCGAAAGTAAAATATGGCACGCACATCCGGTTTGGTTTATCGATGGAAATCCCATTGTTGGATTTAGCAAACAAAAAGCGGGTATCCGATTGATGTTTTGGAGTGGAGCTGATTTTGATGAAAATGATCTAAACATCAAAGGAGTTAAGTTTAAAGATGCTTCTATTTTTTACAATGCTGTTTCTGAAATCAATTTAGAGGATGTGAAAAGATGGCTTCAAAAAGCAGAAAATATTCAATGGGATTACAAAAATATTGTGAAACGAAAAGGGGTTTTGGAACGGTTGAAGTAGCTTTTTTTAAGATAATCTCTTTTTGAAAACAGAATTCTGAAACTGTAAAATCGTTAAAATTTTGATAAAGAGATTTTTATATAATTTTCAAATAAATATTGACATAATACAATCCGGTAATTACAAAAGTAAGTCCAGCAATGAATCGCATGACTTTCTCTACTTTTTTGATGGCATTGAAATATTTCCCTAGTTTTTCAATGCTGAAAGCAATAATAAAAGCAAAAAGTAAAACGGGTAATCCTGTTCCTAAAGAAAATACTACCGGAATGGCTAGTCCTGCTTTGGCAGATAAGGTTAACGGAATCAACATTCCAAAATACAATGCTCCACTATATGGACAAAAGGCTAAGGCAAACAATGCTCCCAATAAAAATGAACCTAACAATCCTTTATCTTTGAATTTTTCAGTTAATTTGTCGGTCAAGTTTCCGCTCGAAAGCCAATTGAATTTGATAACATCCAGCATAATCAAACCAATCACAATCATAATTGGGCCTATGAATTTTTCGCCATTACCTTGAAATAATTTAGCTACATGAAATTTACTGGCTCCAAAATAAATGATGGCAGCAATTCCGGTATAGGAAAACAAACGTCCCATTGTATACAACAAACCACTCAGGATGACTTTTGACTTACTGTTGATGGTTTTGGCAATATAAGCAGTTGCTGTGATGTTCGTTGCTAACGGACATGGACTAACTGCCGTTAGTAATCCCAAAGCAAAAGCAGCCAAGAGCGGAATTTCTCTATTTTGTGCTAAATCGGTTAACCACTCCATGTTATGATTTTAGAAAAAGATCTATTTCTTTTTTTAGTTCTTTTTTAAATTTTGTTTCATCACCGGCATTCATAAAAGCCATATCGGTTAAATCTTTTTTCTTTCCTGATTTTGGATTGTACAGAAATAATGCAGTTCCGGTTGCTTCAAATTGTTCGGCTTTTTTTTCATTTTTAGCATCATCAACATTGACTAGTGAAAAAGGAATAGCAGGATAACTTTTTAAGGTTTCAAGAGTTATTTTTTCTATTTTATTGCAAGTCATGCAACGGTGTTCTGAGTAAAATTGAATGATTTCAATAGTGCCTTTAGCAGTTGTTTTTGTTGTTGTTTTTTCGGTTTGTGAATTTCCGTTACAAGAAACAATTAGCAACAAAACAGTTGCGAAAACGGAGGTTAAAATACTTTTTTTCATTTTAATATCTATTTTAGATTCCATATTTAATTATAATAGCCATTTGTCCAGCGTGATAAGCCGTGTGTGAAACAATTCTACCAAAGGCTTCGGCTTTTGTTTTGGCACCAAATTCTTTCGTGGTAATTTCGGTTTCCCAATCTTCATCAGTTTGTATTTCTACGATTGATTTTAAAGTTTCATAAGAAGTAGCAACATATTGTTTTAATCCTTCAAGGTTTGTCCATTCACCACTGTCAAATTTATCGATAACGGTTTTGGCAACTACTTTTACATCAGTAGCACCAAAGACATTTTTAGCAAAAAGCAATTCGACATCGCCTATATGACGGATTAGAAAGCCAACAGAATTTACAGACGGGTCTAACTTTTTTGTTAAATCATTTTCGCTTAATGTAGCCAGTTGATTGGTGAATCGTGTTCTTGATTCAATCCAAAGTTCTAATAATAGTTGAGTTTTTGTTTTCATTTTATAGTATTAAATTGAATAAATAACCCGAGATGATAATAAAAACAGTAACCACCGTAAAGAAAATAGCAATCAGTTTAAGCGTCATTACTTTTTTAAGCAATGTTGCTTCCGGAATTGACAAACCAACCGTTGCCATCATAAAAGCAATGGCGGTTCCAATGGGTACTCCTTTTGCCACAAAAACCTGAATTACCGGAATGATTCCTGCCGCATTAGCATACATTGGAACAGCCAAAATAACTGCTAACGGAACGGTCCACCAAGCTCCGGTTCCTAAATAATCGGCAAAAAACTGTTCGGGAACATATCCATGCATGGCGGCTCCAATGGCAATTCCGATTACAACATATAGTAAAACACCTCGGACGATTTCCCAAGCACTACGCGTAATTTCAGGTAAACGTTGTTGGAAAGTGGTTTTTTCTTCTTCGTATGCTTCTGCTTTTATTTGGTCTTTTGCCAATAGGTTTTTAACCCAATCGGTCAGCAGGTGTTCGAGTTTCATTTTTCCCAGTAACCATCCGCCAAAAGTTCCTAATAAAATTCCACTTCCGGCATAGATTAAAGTTGCTTTGAGTCCGAACATTCCAAAGAACATCGCCAATGCGACTTCATTAACAAGAGGCGAAGTGATTAAAAAGGCAAAGGTTACACCTAGCGGGATACCTCCTCGAACAAAACCAATAAATAAAGGTACAGATGAGCACGAACAAAATGGCGTAATTGCACCAAAAACCGAAGCTAAAAGATATTCTAAACCAAAAAGTTTGTTCTTGGCTAAAAAATTTCGAAGTCTATCAATGGGTAAATAGGAATTGACAATTCCCATGATAAATACGATGACAAATAACAATAACAGAATTTTGATGGTATCGTAAACAAAAAAATCCAGTGCTTTTCCTAAATGGGAAGCAGCATCAATTCCGAAAACAGAATAA
>JBGSIG010000486.1:0-2440 GCA_041742655.1 Ferruginibacter sp.
ATGAGGACGGTCATCTATGGATAGAAAAATGTCTTGGGGAAGCGGGGGTTCATATTATGGGTAGAAAATCATTTGACGCAATGGGTGGCTACTGGCCTACATCAACCGATTCTTTAGCAAAACCAATGAACGAGATTCCAAAAGTTGTGTTCACAAAACAGGAGGGATTAGATATTACAAGGTTTGAAGATACATGGTCACAGGCAATGGTTGCCACCGACCTTGTTTCGGACATTGAAAAACTCAAACGACAAGAGGGAAAATATATTTTGGCACATGGTGGAGCAGGTTTTGCGCAAGACTTAGTCCATTATGACTTAATTGACGAATATAGACTTGTTATATATCCTGTAATTCTTGGAAAGGGTAAATCATTATATGCAAAGGCACAAAAAGACATCGATTTGAAACTTATAAATTCAACTTCCTATCCGTCAGGAATTATAATAAATACGTATCAAAGGGAACAATAACAACGAACAGATGTCAGCGAATAAACAGATTTAAACAAAGAATTGAAATTAAGAAATGAAACAAATTTTCATCAATCTACCTGTTAAAAATATTGAAGCATCAAAGGGTTTTTATACTCAATTGGGATTTTCAAATTATCCATTGTTTACCTTTGATGATCAAAAATGTATGGCTTGGGGTGAACAAATTTTAGTTATGCTTCATTCAAAAGAGTTTTTAAATTCAGAAGATAAAAAGCCAATAGCAGATACAAAGAAGTATTTGACACCCTCGTTTACACTTCCTGTTGAAAGCCTTGAAAAAGTAAACAGAATTATAGAAAGTGGTGTAAAAGCAGGAGGGATAGAGCCAAGCCCTATGGTTGACGAAGGTTTTATGCAAGTAAGAAATATTGAAGACTTAGATGGCTATAATTGGGGGATTATATGTTTGGACTTGGTTAAATTTAAAGAAATGCGAGAAAAATAAGGCAAAACTAAATGACTAAAAATGAATCATATGTCTACAACAATCAATAAAAATATTTTCGCTGTTCTGTTTATTGTAAGCATGCTGCTTCAAGCTAATAGTTATGCGCAACAACCGCTTACTCCTGCATCATCCGGCTATGCACCGGTAAAAGGATCGAAAGTTTATTATGAAGTGTACCTGCCTACCGGACAGGCAGGTGGTACAGGCGAGCCAATCGTTTTATTGCATGGCGCCTATATGACCATTAACTCAAACTGGAGTGAACTGATACCCGTTCTTTCCAAAACAAGAAAAGTTATTGCACTGGAACTGGACGGTCATGGACATACGCCATTATCTCAACGTCCGATGAGTTATCAAACACTTTCCAGTGATGTAGCTGCTGTATTGAAACATTTAAAAACCGACAGTGCGGATATACTCGGGTTTAGTTATGGTGGCACCGTCGCATTCCAGTTTGCTATTGAGCACCCGGCTATGACAAAGAAACTCATCATCATTTCATCAACCTATAAATCCGAAGGCTGGTTGGATATCATGTATACCATGCTCGCCGGTTTGCAACCAGATGCTTTTGATAACACGCCTGTCAAATCTGAATATATCAAAGTAGCGCCTGATACTTCCAACTGGCATAATTTTATTGCAACAATGCTTAAATTCAGTGGAGAGAAATTTAATCTTGGCGATGATAACATCAAAAACATCAAAGCGCCTGTATTATTGATCATGGGAGATAATGACGGTACTGATAAAAAAGTAGTGGCAGAAACATACAGTTTATTGGGCGGCAATGTTTTCGGAGATGTAGTTGGAATACCTACATCACAATTGGCGATACTTCCTGCCAAAGGACATGGGACGTTGATAATGGACACGAATGCTATTGCTGCAATGGTTAGTACTTTCCTTGCGACTAAATAAATATTCCATCGATATACTTATTTCATGGAAGCAGGATGGAGACTGGCGGGCAATGAAACCTTTCTTGCAGTCTATCCGGAAAGTTCGCATGCCTTTAATTTCTTTCCTTCGCAAATGGCAAAGGCTGCAAATGAAAAAATGCTTCAATGGATAATTGCGTTGTGTAAAAAATAAAGATACTGTCTTTAGCCATTCCAAAAGCAGTAGGGACGGGGATCATATAGCACAAATCAAAAATGATTTTTTTACCAGGCACTTTTATTTTAATTCTAAAATCTAAAATGCTACTTTTAAATAAATATACTTTAGCTAACCAGTTATTTAATGCTTATGGTAAAAATTGCAGGATTTTTATTCCCCGTATTGGTTTACCTTTTTATTTTTATTTTAAATGCTTTATTGCCGGGCCGTTGGGTAAAGGGTTATGTAAATAAAACCGGTACAACTGAAAAACTCAGGTACCGTTTAAATGGTTTACTGGTGCTGTTTACGGTTGTTATCAGTTGGGGCTTATTATGCTATACTGGTGTAATGGAATGGAATTGGCTGTACAGGTACCGATGGTACGGCC
>JBGSIG010000487.1:0-2197 GCA_041742655.1 Ferruginibacter sp.
CCGCCGTTACAGCTTGCCGGTAAATTTTGTCCTGCACATCGCCTGAAGCAAATACTCCTTCAACGTTGGTTTTTGAGGTGCCTGGTGTAGTTATAATGTAACCAGCTTCATCAAGGGTTAGCCAATCTTTGAAAATATCACTATTAGGATGATGGCCAATGGCAACAAAAAAGGCGCTTACCGGAATTTCCTTTTTTTTGCCGGTTTCATTATTTTTTATTCTAACAGCTTCAACTTTTTTCTCTCCAATAATTTCATCGGTTTCACTGTGCCAGTAAACAGTTATATTTTTTGTTGATAGTACCCTGTCCTGCATTATTTTACTGGCACGCATTTCACCTTTTCTAATAATCATGTGCACCTGTGCACAAATATTACTTAGGTACAAAGCCTCTTCTGCAGCAGTATCTCCGGCACCAACAATGGCCACTTCCTTTCCTTTAAAGAAAAACCCATCGCATACGGCACATGCGCTAACGCCGTATCCATTCAACCTTTGTTCGCTTTCTATACCCAGCCATTTGGCCGAGGCCCCTGTGGAGATAATGATTGCGTCCGCTTCTATCCATTTCTCTTCGTCAATTTCCACTTTATAAGGCCTTCTTGAAAAATCAACTTTAGTAGCCAATCCATATCTAATATCAGCCCCCATCCTTTTGGCCTGGTTTTCAAAATTAATCATCATATCAGGACCCTGTATCCCATCAGGATAGCCAGGGTAATTTTCTACCTCTGTGGTAATCGTCAATTGCCCACCCGGCTGTATGCCCTGGTACATTACAGGTTTTAATCCAGCCCTGCTGGCATAAATGGCAGCGGTATAACCCGCGGGACCGGAACCAATAATTAAACAATGCACTCTCTCTATACTATTACTTTCCATACTTTCTACTGATTATTAGGGGCTTATTTTTTAATAAAAGAATGCAAATTTACACGATAAAACCGATATGAATGCCGGGAACACGCTAAGTAGTTTTTAGCGGTTTTAATTCTGCGGTACAGGTAAAAAAAAGGTCACTCCCTATTTAGGAATTACCAATGTTTTGAAATCGGCCCCATATCCATAAAATGCCCCCAATGCCCCATTACTAATATTACCCAACACTTTATTAGGTTGAGCAAACGGATTACCAATACTTTGGTATGCAAATTCCCAGCTACTCCAAAAGTTGTAGGTAGTTTTGTCAATGTTGCAAAGTTTTAATACTATGCTATCGCCTCTTTTAAAAAAATTACTGTCGGCCGGAACCGGATAATTTCTATTCACGCCGGGGTCTAACGGAAACTGGTAGGTGGTTCCATCAATTACCTGGTCGTCAAAAACTGCATTTTCGCCCGGTAAAAATGGCTCACCGTTCTTACTTGTAAAATAGCGAACATAGTTTCCCAATCCCGGAGGATCAGTTGCTTTCAGATAAACAACCACTTCACTGCTATCATCTGCAAACGGTGCAGGCTGCCAAAAAAGTGAATCAATTTTTTTTGACAGAGATGGAATGGTGGTGGTTGCGGTATAATTCTGTCCTTCAGATGAAATTTGTAAGGTGTAACTGGTATTTAATTGCCCCAAAAAAGCTGTGGCTGGACTGGTCGAATCAATTCCGTAGAAGTAAACACTTAAATTTCCACTAATTACGTAGGAATATTCTTTTAAGCGGCTGGTTAGTGTACCGTTTGAAATAGTTACTTCGGCATCATGTACAAATGAATTTGACAGATTTTCGGAATTAAGAACACTAAAAAAATCAAAACTTTTGTTTAGAATTACAACCGGCGGCTTACCATTTTCAATATTGGCATCAACCACCAATACATCCGGGGCATCCTTAAGATCAAAATTAATGTCTTTTTCACAGGAGAACAGGCTCAGGGAAATAAAAGCTACCAACCATTTTTTCATGCTGCAAATTTACTCAATTAACCAATCAAAAAAAGTTGCCGACGGCTTTTATACCCCATGCCGGATGCCAACACCGATACACATCTGCTGTTATATTGTTTATGTGCTGTTAAAATAAAAAATTGCACTGTTATCGACCGCAAGAGCCGCTTAAAAATCGAGTAGGAAGCGTAGGATTATTTCCTACGCTGTCCTCTCACACCACCGTACGTGCCTTGCTGGCATACGGCGGTTTGTTAGAATAATGACAACTGCGTTTTCTTTAGCCGTGTATAAGTGTTGAGAAAACCATCG
>JBGSIG010000488.1:0-8652 GCA_041742655.1 Ferruginibacter sp.
GAATTCATCATAAAACCACCATCACCACATACCGCTATCACTTTTTTACCTGGCTTAACAAGGCTTACCAGCATAGCTGATGGCAGGCCTGCGCCCATGCTGGCCAGTGCATTATCGAGCAGTAGCGTATTTGGTTTATAACAAGGATAGTTACGTGCAAACCAAATTTTATAAATACCATTGTCAAGTGTAACTACACCATCTTCCGGCATAAGGTCCCTTACAATCTGTACCAATCGCTGTGGCAATACAGGAAAACGCTGGTCGTTAGCGTAGGTAGAAAGGTATTTTTTGATATCGTCACCAATTTTTTTATAAACAGTGAAATCCCAAGCATCGTTTATAGGATGTAATTTTTCCAGCTGTTGTATACTGTTGGCAATATCTCCCACCACATCCAGTTGCGGAAAATACACCTCATCTATGTCGGCTGGGAAATAATTAATGTGAATCACACTTGCGCCGTTTTGTTTCATAATAAAGGGCGGTTTCTCAATTGAATCGTGTCCCACGTTGATAATAAGGTCGGCCTCATTAATGGCATTGTGTACAAAATCGTTGGCGGAGAGTGCGGCGGTGCCCAGGTATTGCGGGTGCCGTTCATCCAATACGCCCTTGCCCATTTGGGTAGTGAAGAAATAGATGCCGGTGGTATCAATAAAGGAGGCCAACGCCGTGGCGATGGCTTTGCGGTTGGCAGCCGCCCCCACCAATAACAGGGGCTTCCGGGCCAGCTTTATCATCCCGGCGGCGGCTTCCAGCGCAACTGTAGACGCTTCCGGCAGTATTGCCGGGTTAATGTCGAAAATAGTTGGTTCACATTCATCAGCGGCAATGTCTTCCGGCAGTTCCAGGTGAACCGTGCCGGGGCGTTCCGCTAAGGCCACCCTAAAACTTTCCCTAACCAATGCTCCAATGTGGTGGGCATTTACAATCTGTTTGCTAAACTTGGTGATCGGCTGCATCAGTTCCACCACGTCAATCATCTGGAACCTTCCCTGCGCTGTTTTTTTAATCGGCTTCTGACCAGTGATCATTACCATGGGCATTCCTGCCAGTTGAGCATATGCAGCCGGCGTTACCAGGTTGGTGGCACCCGGGCCCAGCGTTGCCAAACACACGCCTGGCTTGCCCGTAAGCCGACCATAGGTTGCCGCCATAAATCCGGCACCTTGCTCGTGGCGGGTAAGTATAAACCGGATAGAAGAATGGTTGATGGATTCCAGGAGGTCGAGGTTCTCTTCGCCGGGTATGCCAAAAATATATTCCACGCCTTCATTTTCCAATGCCTTCACCATGATGTCTGCTGCTTTCATAATTTTATTTTTACCGATTATAAGATACCATCGCCACAAGCAATATCATGCCAACAAATAACCAGCCTGGCGCTTCAGTGTTTAACTTTCGTTTTATTAGGTGAATACTTTATCCGCCTGAAAGGAGCAGGGGCACTCTCATTATTATTACGAAGCACCGCTCCGTCCGTGTTGGTATCCCTCTCCTCAGCCTAAACACAACAGCTATCTCGTGAGCCGCCGTTGCAGTAATTAGCTTGCCGAAGTATGACCAACGGCCTAATGAAACGCCAGAAAACTGACCCTAATATTGCATAAGCCATCAAGCTCAATGGTTGAGATTTCGGTTGTTGGTCATACATCGACAAGCTCAGTTGAAACAACATCTGCCTCACGGAAGCGAATGTTATTCAAATTGAAAAGCAAGATACCAACATGTGCAAAGAATAGAAAGGCAAAGGTTAAAGATAAAATCAAAAAACATTGCTAAATTGGAACTAAAACCAGGCTACCTTGATTTTATAACCGCTTGATTTATCGCAAGACCTTAAAACGTTAGTAAGAAGTTTAAAAAAAACTGCAGATTACCAATAGAAAAAATGAGAAAAAACTACTTCCTTGTAACGAGTATATTTTTATTACTGTTTTCAATTACCGGATTTTCTGACAACCTGTTTTTTGATGTAAAACAGCCAAGCAACAGCGTGCCTCATTTCATTTTGCACGGGCTGTTTATGTTTGCATGGTTCTTTATACTGATGGTACAAACCAATTTTATCCGCAGGGGAAATTTCAAGGCTCACATTCGCTGGGGTACTGC
This sequence comes from Ferruginibacter sp., assembly GCA_041742655.1. Lineage (GTDB taxonomy): Bacteria > Bacteroidota > Bacteroidia > Chitinophagales > Chitinophagaceae > Ferruginibacter. The sequence continues at coordinate 2,116 of JBGSIG010000488.1, forward strand.
AGGATTGATAGCGGCTGCGGGTACGGTACTAAGCACTTTTTATGTTTTTGCAGCAGTATATAAGGGGTGGGATGCTATGCCATTTTATGCAAAGGCCAACAGGTTTTTAATGCCCAGCTTTGCTTTGTATGTGTGGTTGGGCTACAAGTATCGTAAAAAACCTGCTCTCCATAAACGCTTCTTGTTTTTGGGAACCTTTTTCCTGTTGGAACCAATTTTGGGCCGCTTCCCGTTAGATATGTTGTCTGACAAAGCTTTCTATATTTTTATGTTCAGCATCTGGAACATGTTTTTTCTTTCCTTCTTTGCTTACGATTGGATAGTGCTGAAGAAGATACACCGAATTACATGGATGTCATATTTATGGTTATATATGGTTTATGTGATTGCAATATTAACGTAAAGAAATTTTGATCTTTTACAAAAATTATCTGAACCCATAAACGGGTTGATGTTATAGAAAAATTGCGGAATAAAAACAACAAGGTATCACCCGAACAACCGTATTTGATTTTAGTGCGGAATAAAAAAGCGATCAACATTCTGATGCAAATTCGCATAGATTGCCGATTTTAGTTTAACTTTTAAAAAAATTGCTGTATGAAAAAAATATCCACACTTGCATTTTGTTTATTTCTAAGCGCTGCCACAGTCGCTCAAACAGGAAAAGTATTTGATAATCTTTCTCTGAAAAGCAAAATATTAAATATGGACAGGAAGTATGCGATTTATCTTCCGCCAGATTATGAAACTTCACAAAGAAGTTATCCTGTATTATATCTTTTGCATGGTGGTGGCGATGACCAGACCGGCTGGGTACAATTTGGCGAAGTACAAAATATAACTGATAAAGCCATAAAAGAAGGAACTGCAACACCAATGATCATTGTTATGCCTGATGCAAATACCGGCAAAAGAGGATACTCAAATGATGTTACCAATACATGGCGTTACGAAGATTTCTTTTTCCAGGAACTAATACCGTTTGTTGAAAAAACTTACCGGGCAAAAACTGAAAAAAGATACCGTGCGGTAGCAGGGTTGTCTATGGGGGGTGATGGAACTTTTACTTACGCATTGCATCATCCTGAATTATTTGCAGCAGCGTGCCCTTTAAGTGCAGGCACGGGGCCAGCTAACCTTGACAGTGCAATGGTAAGAATGAAGCGGGGAAATAATTCACTTGCCGATACAGCTATCATAGCCTTTTACAAACGGCAAAGTGTTATTGAATTGGTTAATAATATGCCAGACAGTTTAAAGAAATCTGTACGCTGGTATATTGATTGTGGTGATGATGATTTTTTATATGAAGGAAATTGCCTGGTGCATATTGCCATGCGTAAAAGAGATATACCGCATGAATTCCGCATCCGTGATGGTGCTCATAATTGGACTTATTGGCGTGCTTCTTTACCGGTAGTGCTGGAATTTGTATCAATGTCTTTTCACCAGTTTTAATACAAACTTTCATTTATCAAGCTATTTGATGCCGGCAATTAATTACTGCCGGCTTTTTTTGAGCCTGAATTTTATGAGTCCCTTCGTTTCCATAACAATAATCTTGACTTTTTGCTCCATATTTACTTATGGAAATAAAACCCGTGAATACATTGCTTCCAAACAAGGTGTGACAATTATATGCGGCGGCTCTTTCGATTCAGTTGAATCACAAAAAAGGCTCAATAACTTTCTTGATTTCCTTTTATCAAAAATCAATCGCTCTGACAATCGAACTAAAATAGTTATTCAAGCATGTGCTTTGGGCTTTGACCGTTTAAAAGGTGATAAAAGAAAAGAATTCATTTTTGTTGGTTACGACACACTATTAAAGCGGGACACTATTTTTTTTGAAAAATCCGAGCTTTCTTACAATCAAGAAATTTACAATCTTCTACCGACACAAACTTGGATGTACAATGGATGGTTTCCATTATTTACAATTGATTCAATCTATTCGACAAACGATGTGGGATTAATAATTAAATATCTTGGCTACGACCCATCAATAGATTTTTTTGACAGACTTATTGAAATTGTAAATTATTCGCTAGCCAACTTTGACAAAATCAAAACGACTCAACATTATTATCCAATGCCTTACTTTATGAACAAGGGTGCATTTGTTTCTGTATTATCGTTTGACACAGCTTCTCTAAATAGGATAGTACTGAAGTATTATGGTTTTGACAAAAGTTTATTGCCTAAGAGCAGTTATCGCATTTGGGCTTGGACACTTTCATTTTTAATCGGCGGCATTTTCATTTATCTATTGATAAGACGTAAAAAAACTACTGCTAATAACAAAGCTTTCGTTTTGCCCAACGGCAGTGTGAACACCAAATGAAAATAAGTGCAGGGCAATAGGTCTGCTTCCCGCTTTTGTATCCACGCCTCTCTTTTATGTCCCTGGCACTTGGGGCAATGCCTGTTGCGGCAACTATTATAATGCAGTAGCTGCCGGTGAAAGTTCAAGTGCTGTAGTTGGATGTTTCTTACTTCCATGCAGCGCAATCCACAACTATAGAGCAGGCCAATAAGTATTTTATGTTTGAGCAACTGCGCAAGGGTAAGCATGGCCCATATTTCCTGCCAGCTAAGGATTACTGGTAATTTATCCAGCTTTGGAATGGCTGGTAAATGAAGGTGCTCATAAGGCAGCCCTTCTGCTTTAAGCAGAAATCTTAAGCCATAAACGGTGTGCTTAAAATAAGTTTGAGATGGCGTGTTGCTGCGTTGTTGCAGTTGGTAGAGATAATCTTTTACCTGTTCGGGATGCCGTGTTGTAGGCAGGCATTGAAAGTGGCCATGGCAGCAACATGGCGGCTGTAGTTATCAAAGGTGCGGTGCGACCGGCCCAGGATGCTGATGTTGCGTAAAAGCGTTGCAACAGTTCGCTAAAACCTCCCACCTCATGGCAGGCGCGGTTTAAATACTTGTTGATCCTAAATTCTTCGGCTGATTTTTTTTAGTAACCATAATGTTATATTTTTAAATGAACTATAAATTTAATTACTGTCAAGGAAAGGCTACCGAAGGTTTAGTTCAACATGAACTGTGTAAAAAACCAAACAAAAAATCACCAATTCTTTCTATTTTTCTAAAAAATCTACCGAAAATAATGCCAGTTAGCCAACTATTCAAATTGATCGATTTGACCGGTAGATGCCAGGACTGATTTCCATTGAAAACTATCGGGGTCCATTGATTTCTTGCGGCTTGTTAACAGTTCAATAGGTACATGTATAAACCTATCGTGTATGTGTCCAATAACCAACCCGGTTTTTCCGGCCATTGCTGCATGAACAGCACTACGGGCAAACATATCACAGAGTATGGCATCTTCTGAATTTGCCGCACTGCTGCGGACAATATAACTTGGATCAATGTAGCGCATCACTACAGGAATGTTTTCAGCCTTGAAATATTTTTCAATACGATCACGCAGAAATAATCCAATGTCTTCAGCCTTCGTGTTTCCTGAGTCATCTTGTTTCAATTTATCTACAATAAATAAATCCTGCCCGGCACCTTCTGCTACTACTATCAGCGCATGTGAACGATTGACAATACGTTCTTTTAAAGCAGCAAGAAAACCATTTGGGCCTTCCAGCTTAAAAGGCACTTCGGGCAGCAGGGCAAAGTTTACATCCTGGCTGGCAACAGTAGCCCCGGCAGCCACAAATCCTGCATTTCTTCCCATCAGTTTTACCAGGGCTATGCCATTCTCAACACTGCTTGCCTCGTTATGTGCATTGCTCAAAACTCTACCCGCTTCCGCTACTGCGGTCAGGTAGCCGAAAGTTCTTGTAACAAAAGGCACGTCATTATCAATTGTTTTTGGAATGCCTACTACCGCCAGGGGATAACCACGTTTCTTAGCTTCCTGGAACAACGCATTGCCCCCTCGCTGGGTGCCATCGCCGCCTACGGTAAAAATTATATTTACCCCTCGTTTAATAAGGTTATCAACTGCAATGCTAATATCCACCGGGCCCCTGGAAGTACCCAAAACAGTTCCGCCTTCTCTATGAATTTTACTTACAAATTTAGCATTTATCACAACGGGCTCCTTCCCTTTTACAGGATCCAAACCCTGGTAACCTCCCCGAAAACCAAGTATCTCTTTCACTCCATATGCGTAATGAAGTTCCAGGAATAACGATCGTATAACATTGTTTAGACCGGGGCAAAGGCCACCGCAGGTAACAATACCTGCACGTGTATTTTTTGGATCAAAAAACAGTTTTGAACGGGGGCCTGCCAATTCGAATAGTAACTCTTCTTTTGCCGGTGATGCAGGATCTATTACAATATTTTCAGGAATAAGAAGACTGTCGCTTACGCTATGCCTTATTGGTGATTCAAATTTTGCTTCACCCAAAACAGCTATGTTCATTACTTTATTTGATTTATATTTTATGAAAGAAGTTACTATTTATAATTAACCAAAAATATGAAAATGCCACTAAGATTTATATCAATTAATGTATAAGGCCTAAGAATATCTGTCTGGCATTTTTTGTTATCTTCATCATCAACCTGCCGACAGCAGATTATTCAATCTGCAATAGGCGCTTGCAAGGAAGCTATCATCCTATTCAAACACTTACTAATTGTAACCGTTATGACTCAAAAAATAAACGCTATGACTTTTAAATTTCCCAAACTTTGCTATAAAATACTGCTGCTTACCTGCTGGTACCTGTTGCCCATTTCTGTTACAGCACAAACCGACAACTACCGGAACGAACTTGAAAATTTTGCGGACCTTTCACGCCTTTGTTTATACCGCTCAGGAGATATTGAACAGTTATCAAGCTACGACAGAACGGGCATGAATGATGATGGATTTTCGGGAAAATATTCTTACTTGAGAAAAGAAGACGAAGGCTTTGTAATAGCAGATCTTAAAGGTCCCGGAGTAATTAACAGGATATGGACGCCCACGCCAGATGTAGATACCATAAAGTTTTATTTTGACGGTGAAAAAACGCCCAGGATAAGTGTTCCCTTTTTGGAATTATTTACTGGAAAGACATACCCCTTTGTGGCACCCTTATGTGGCAACGCTGTTGGAGGATTTTATTGCTATTTGCCCATCCCTTACGAAAAATCATTAAAAATAATTTACAAAGGTAAGCTCCTCCGTTTTCATCAAACCCAATACCGCAGCTTATCAGAAAAAGAAAAAATGAAAACCTATTCTACCGACATGCTAAAAAATTACAAAGATGTATTAGATAAAATTACCGCCGTATGGAATAAACAAATTTCGCCACTTGGATCTTATCAACATTTAAAATCAAAAAAGTTTATCCTTACACTTGTTGAAGGAAAAGAAACAAACATATTTACAATGCAAAGTGGCGGCCGTATTGCAGGTATTGAACTGGGGGCAGGCAGCGATTTATTGCAGGCCAATAGAAAAGTAATGCTAAAAGCGCAATGGGATAATGAAACTAAAAATGCGCTTGAACTTCCACTGCACGATTATTTTGGATTTGCTTTTAGCAAACAGGCCATGCAATCAATTTTGCTGGGCAGCGATAAAAATAAATTGTATTCATACCTTCCCATGCCATTTGATAATTCGGCGAAACTTTCGTTGAAATATGAAAATCTACAACCTGGAGATCCAAAAGAAATTGTGATTTCAGGAACAATATATTATACCGACAATAAAAGAAACCCCATCAAGGAAGGAAAATTATATGCAGAATCAAGAAGAGAATACAATGCTGCCAGCGGCGAACCATACACCATTGCTGATGTAAAAGGAAAAGGCCATTATGTGGGTACCATTCTTACAGCGCAGGGGCTTGAAGATGGCCATACCGGTTTTTTTGAAGGTGATGATATAACCATTATTGATGGCAACATGAAAATGCACGGAACAGGATCTGAAGATTATTTTAACGGTGGCTGGTATGCTGTAATGGACAGGTGGGACAGGGGAATAAGTTTGCCCATACATGGCTCTTTGGAATACAGTCAAACGACTTCAAGAACCGGTGGATATCGTTTTTATCTTTCTGATAAAATGAATTTCAATTCATCGCTTAAATTAACAATTGAACACCAACCCGATCCAAAAACCAATGTAAAAGCAGATTACTCTTCGGTAGGTTTATTTTATGCAGAAAATCCCCGGTTTGAAAATACCGAAATTAATATTGAAAATAAGGTTACAAAAATCCCTCATCGTGACAAGCTGACCGGGCAAAGCATGAAAATAATATTATATTGGAACGCAGCTGCCTTTTTTCATGATGGGTATGTAGAATTTTCTTCAAAAAAATATGATGACTGGACATCGAATATTGATATCAAAGCAATGCCGGTTGCTCAAATTCAATTAGATGATTTGGACAATGGCACTTATAAACTCTTTATAGAATTTAAAAAAATGGAGAATGGAAAACCCTTCAGTATCTGGCAACGAACCAAAGATATCTCAGGCTGGATACCAACAGATTTTAATACTACTGAAAAAAGTAAAACAGTTTATGCAGGCGATATAGAAATTACTGATAA
>JBGSIG010000489.1:0-2242 GCA_041742655.1 Ferruginibacter sp.
GACGCTTTGCTTGGCCTTGGTATCACTTTTTGCTTTTGGGTTACTCAGCTTAATTACATTGGGATTAGCCATTGTAGAAATGATAAGGAAGAAGAACATTAAGATGAACAGGATATCGTTTAATGGCCCTGTGTCAACTTCATCACCTTCTGATTTAAATTTTTTTCTTAAGCTCATATTTTCTTGGTGAATGGTGAATTGTCAATGCTGAATTGGTAATGCTTATTTGTGTAATATTATGGATGAGTGGTCTCAATTTTTGCCCATCCGATAGTTATCGGATGGGCATTCACCTTTGACGACTAATGTGTTGGTTCCTGTAAAATATCTACAAACTCTGCGCTTGCAGCATCAATTTTATTTTCTATTCTTGCTATTTGCGCTTGTAAAAAACTATACCCGAGGTAAGCCAAAATACCAATAATTAAACCTGTAGCAGAAGTGATCATTTTAATATAAATACCATCCGCAATTGTATTTGGAGTATATTCTGATGTAGCAGCAATTCCTTTAAAAAGTGCTAACATACCAATGATTGTTCCCAAAAAACCGAACAACGGTGCTATACGTGCGATGATGGAAATGACCGATAAGTTTTTTTCCAGCTTATACATTTCCAATACCCCCACATTGTCCATGCTCTTTTCAATGGCGTCGATTGGCTTGCCAATACGCTGTATCCCTTTATCTATCACTTTTGCAACAGGGTTATAAGTATTTTTTGCCAGGTTTCTTGCTGCGCTCACATTTCCCGTAACAATATTGTCGCGGATGATGCTCATAAAATTATCTTCAATTTTAGCGGCTTTGCTAATGGTTATATAGCGTTCAATAAAAACGAAAATAGCAATTACCAGCAATGCCAATAACGGAATCATTAATAATCCACCCTTGGCCAATACACCCCACACCGATTCGGACTTTTGAGATAATAATTCCGTTGTTACTTTTGTTGTGTCTATCTGCAATAGAATATCAAACATATTTAATTGGTTTAGCGCAAATGTAATTGTTTCTGTTTTTTATTTTATGATAATTGGCAAATACCTGGTATTGACTATTTGTAAACGCAAACCAACAATAATTGCATTACAAAAAAATGTTAAAGTAATTATTACTAAAAAGCCGGATAAATCCGGCTCTCAAAATATATTTTCAATACAGATCATTTCTTTCCATCCATTTGTTGCATAGCCATTATCTGCCGCATTGTTTTTTCCATCCCTGAACTGCTGCCATCTAAAAAAATCACATTGCCTTTTCCATATTCTGCAAAATTTTTAATTGCTTCCGTCCACATGCTAAACAAAATTACATTGGTATCTAAATTTGCCTGCTTCATTTGTTCTGCAGCCTGGCTCATTCCCTTTGCTACTTCTTCCCTAAACAACGCTACACCCTGGCCACGAAGTTGTGCCGCCTGCCTTTCTGCTTCTGCTGCAATTTTAATAGCATTACCTTCTGCTTCGGCGGCTTTTGTTTTTGTAATCAATAAGGCCTGGCCTTCATTTTCGGCAGCGGCTTTTAAATTATTACTCGCCACTACTTTACTCATGCTGGTAATAATGGCTTCATCAAAAGTAATGTCGTTTATCTGTAGATCCTGTAAATGATAACCCCAGCTTTCTAACTGAACATCTACCTGTTCTTTTACATTCTCCACAATATCTCTGCGCACATTTAAAACCTCTGCCTGCTTTTTTGTGGATACAAATGCACGGATACTTCCTTCTACGGTACGTATCAATGCCTGCATCAAATCTTTTTCGCTGATGAATTTAAACGCCACATTTTTAATCGTGTCTTCGTCAATGTTCAACACTGAATATAGTAACATCGATTTAAAATATACGTTGGCCTGGTCAACCGTTACCGCCTGAAACTCCAGTTCAACAGAACGGTTTTGAATGCTGACCCTTTTGTACAACTGGTCTAAAAAGGGTACTTTAAAATTCAATCCGGGCCGTTTGATACTGTGGTATTTTCCGAGGCGGGTGACAACACCGATGGTACCCTGGTTGATGGTAAATAATCCGCCTGCAATTACCAGGAAAATAGGTATCAGCCACCAGTAATCTTTTAATATTTCCATTGTTTTAAAATTTTGTTGAAGATAGGAATGTTTTAAATGTAGAGGGGAAAATCTTTGAGCCCATAATGTTCGAGTGCTTTGAAAATATATTGTTGAAGTGCTTGCACTTATCTGATGTTTTATTTCCGAGCTCTGCTTTTACTGATACTT
>JBGSIG010000490.1:0-2676 GCA_041742655.1 Ferruginibacter sp.
GGGCCTAGGCAAAATTAAGAGCAGCGATGCTATTCAAAACGCACGTACGCCATTTGTAAGTTCCTTATACAAAAAGTATCCAAATTCTACTTTAATAACCTGCGGAGAAGACGTGGGTTTACCTGATGGGCAAATGGGCAATAGCGAGGTCGGACATCTAAATTTAGGTGCCGGGCGCATTGTTTACCAGGAATTGCAAAGAATAAATGTAGCCATCCGAACCGGCGAATTTCAAACAAATCCTGTTTTGCTAAATGCCATACGTTTCGCTAAACACAACAAAAAAAAATTGCACCTATTGGGTTTAGTAAGTGACGGAGGTGTTCATTCGCATATAAATCACGTGAAGGCGCTGGCATCGCTTTGTGCAATGGAAAACTTACAGGATGTATTGGTACATGCTTTTACTGATGGCAGGGATACTGATCCGAAAAGTGGAATACATTTTTTAAATGATCTGCAACAACATTTACAAACCAGCACAGGAAATATTGCTACGGTTACCGGGCGATATTATGCAATGGACCGGGATAAAAGATGGGAAAGAGTAAAACTTGCTTACGATGGAATGGTAAATGCAATTGGCAACCATAGCAGTGACATTTTAGGAGCCATCAAAAAATCTTATGATGAAGGCGTTACCGATGAATTCATCATGCCGATTATTAATACAAGCATCAGCAATTCAAAAATTGAGAATGGCGATGTAGTGATAAGTTTTAATTTTAGAACAGACCGTTGCAGGGAAATTACTGAGGTTTTAACCCAGGTTGATATGCCTGCATTTGGAATGCAAAAACTTGATCTGAATTACACTACCATGACGCAATACGATCACTCTTTTAAGAACGTTAATGTGGTGTTTCAAAATGATGATCTTAAAAATACCATCGGTGAAATTTTAGAGCAAAACAAAAAAACACAAATTCGCATTGCAGAAACTGAGAAGTATCCGCATGTGTCTTTCTTTTTTAGTGGCGGGCGGGAGGTTCCTTTTGTAGGTGAAAAACGACTCATGATTCCGTCTCCCAAAGTAGCTACTTACGATTTGCAGCCAGAGATGAGTGCCAATGAGGTTACGACTGCCATTGTTACTGAAATAGAAAATAAAACTGCTGACTTTATTTGTTTAAATTTCGCAAACGCAGATATGGTAGGGCATACAGGGGTTTGGAACGCAGTAATTAAAGCTGTTGAAACCGTGGACGGCTGTGTGGAAAAAGTTGTTACTGCTGCTTTGGCAAGTGATTATGCTGTTTTTCTTTTAGCAGATCATGGAAATGCTGATTATGAAATTAATGAAGATGGCACACCCAATACTGCACATTCGTTGAACCTTGTGCCATTTTTTGTTATTAGTAACGATTGGAAGGGAACATTAAAAAGTGGTAAGTTGGGCGATATTGCGCCAACTATTTTAACCATGATGAATTTGCCAATACCGAAAGAAATGACTGGGAATGTTTTAATTTAAAATAAAATATACAAATGAAGAAAGTTTTCAAAAATCTATTTCTTTTATTGTTGGTCATTATTGTAATTATCCAATTTTTCCATCCCCAAAAAAATATAAGCAGCCCTGATAACTTACTGATAAACGATATAAGTAAGGTTTACTCAGTGCCCGATAGTGTGAACCAGATTTTGCAAACAAGCTGTTATGACTGCCACAGTAATAACACAGTATATCCCTGGTATTCAAAAATACAACCCGTAGCCTGGTGGTTAAATAACCATATTGTAGAAGGCAAAAAGGAAATTAATTTCTCTGAATTTGCCAGCTACCGACTAGGGAGGCAATTCAAAAAATTAGACGAAATTGTAAAACAGGTAAAGGAAGATGAAATGCCGCTGTCTTCTTACACGTTAATACACAGAAACGCTGCTCTCGCCCCTGAACAAAAAATAATCATTACCAATTGGGCTAAAGCTATAAGTGACTCCATTAAAGCCAATTATCCTGCCGACAGTTTGATTATCAAAAGACCGCCCACACAATAAAAAATTATTATATGATGGCAAATATTTAAACAAAAAAGGTTGTTTTTGTTAAATATTCAGTATTTGTAATTAAGAATTAAGTTTCAAGCAGCAATTAATACCTGTAAATTGTCTATATTTATCGTGTAAAACCAAGCACAACTATGACAGAAGAAGCCATGCTTAATGGATGCGTTGAAAATATTGCAGCAGCACAGGAAGCATTGTACAACCAATTAAGTCCTAAAATGCTTGGAGTATGCTATCGTTTTGCAAAAAATAGAGAGGATGCGGAAGATATGCTCCAGGAAGGATTTATTAAAGTATTTGCACAAATTCATCAGTATAGGCACGAAGGAGCACTTGAAGGTTGGATCAGGAGGATAGTAGTGCATACCTGCATCAACATACTCAAGAAAAACAAAAAGTTCTCAGACAGTGTGGATATTTCGTATGCAGTAGGAGTTGGCATAAGGGAAGAAAATATTCCTTCTATTATGCAGGCAAAACAGGTGGTGGAATGCATAAGAGTGTTGCCGGTTGGCTATCGCACGGTGCTTAACCTTTACGCAATAGAAGGATATTCGCATAAAGAGATTGGTAGTATGCTGGATATTGAAGAAAGTACCAGTCGTTCTCAATATACTAGAGCTAAAACGATGCTGGAGGATATTTTACTTAAGAAGAATATTTTAC
>JBGSIG010000491.1:0-4380 GCA_041742655.1 Ferruginibacter sp.
ATTCAGGCTCGTGATTTTTATACTGGTTGTGGTAAGCAAGACTGCCATTGGTGCAATTTTGTAAAAGATAATAAACTCGCCGTTGCACTGCACGAACTATCCGAAGAAGAGATGGCAGACTAAACCAATTTTATGATTTACTGTTGCAGGCAAATAAAAGAAACAGCCTAAGTTTGCAGTTCAACACCATTGAATGAGTATTAAAAATTTGCTATACGCTGCGGCGGCTTACCTGGTTATTTATTTTTTTTTAGCTGCCGGAATTGGCTGTGCTCAAATGGGAGCGCCAACAGGGGGGCCGAGAGATACCATTCCGCCGGTACTGCTTAGCGCTGTTCCGGAATTATCAACTACCAATTTTAAGGGCGATAAAATCACCTTAACTTTTAACGAATACATTAATGTAAAAGACGTACAAAAAAATGTGTTGGTATCGCCCTACCCAACAACATTCCCGATAATAGACTATAAATTAAAAACGGTAACCGTTAAATTAAAAGACACGTTGTTGTCCAATACAACTTACGCCATCAATTTTGGAAATGCCATTACCGATAACAATGAGGGCAATCCGTATGTAGAATTTACCTACGTTTTTTCAACTGGCAAAACCATTGACTCATTAACCCTGAGTGGCAGTGTGTACATGGCGGAAACCGGCAAGCCCGACAGTACCCTGATGGTTTTACTATATCGAAATGCCAACGACTCTTCTGTGCAACAAAAGAAGCCTGATTATATGGCTAGGGTGAGTAGCAGCGGGCATTTTCACTTCACAAATCTTTCTGCCGGGCAATACAGGTTATATGCATTAAACGACAAAGACGGCGGCAAAACCTACAATTCACCAACGGAAGCATTTGCCTTTTTAAATGAAGATATTATAATTTCCCCTGTTACAGATACTGTGGTGATGTACGCTTACGAAGAAGAAAAAGATGTAAAAAAAATACCGACATCAACCGCCACCAAAGCAGCTGACAAAAAACTAAAATTAACACCTTCAATTAAAAACAACGGCCAACAAGACCTGCTTGGTAATATTGTTCTTCAATTTAATAATACCTTGAAAATTTTTGATCCCACAAAAATTATTTTAACTGACACCAGTTTCAATAAAATAAATGGAACCGCCATTTCCATCGACAGCACGAGAAAAATAGTGACTCTAAAAAATAATTGGCCCGAAGAAACCTACTATGGCCTGATGATTGAAAAAGATGCAGTAAGTGATTCTGCCGACAACATACTGGCAAAATCAGATACCATTCAATTTGTAACAAAAAAACAAAGTGACTATGGCTCAATACTACTGCGCTTTAGTAACCTCGTTACAGCAAGACACCCGGTTATTCAGCTTTTGGAAAATTCAATCGTTGTGAGATCAATTGCAGTTTCCGGCCCAACGTGGAGCGATAAAATATTTCCACCCGGCGAATATGAACTGCGTATTTTATACGATACTAACAACAATGGTGTTTGGGATCCTGGAAATTATGAAAAGAAAATGCAACCTGAAAATGCCATAACGCTCGATAAAAAATTAGTGATTAAAGCGAATTGGGATAACGAACGTGACATTAAACTTTAAAGGATAATTATTTATAGGGATAATTGATAATTACTCAAAGTGAAGGGTTCTCCGGTTATTCAAAAGCAAACGGTTTTAAAAAATTATCAATTATCTCATTATCAATTATCAATTACCCTGTTATCAATTAACTTTGCGCCATGATTTTTTCTTCTTCTCTTTTAGAAAATGCGGTGAACGAATTTGCCAAATTACCTGGTATCGGCAAAAAAACTGCACTTCGTTTAGTGCTTCATCTAATAAAGCAGGATGCATCGGAAGTAGCCCATTTCAGTGAAGCAATATCTTTAATGAAAGAAGAAATAAAATTCTGCTCACGATGTCATAATATTTCTGATGCCGGGTTATGCAATATTTGCAGCAATCAATATCGTAAGCAGGAAATATTGTGCGTGGTAGAAAATATCAGGGATGTAATTGCCATAGAAAGCACCCAGCAATTTAATGGTGTTTACCATGTGTTGGGTGGCATCATTTCGCCGCTTGATGGTATTGGCCCCGATCAGTTAACCATTGATTCTTTAGTGAAACGAATAGAAAATGAAAATATCACCGAAATTATTTTTGCGCTCAATGCCAATATACAGGGCGACACTACTATTTACTATATCGGTAAAAAACTAAAAGCTTTTTCTCTAAAAATTACTACCATCGCCCGGGGCATCGCTTTTGGCGGCGAGCTGGAGTATGCTGATGAAATGACGTTGGCAAAAAGTATCAGCAACCGCATTCCTGTTGAAAATTATATTAATGCGGGTAGTTGACCCGGTATTACTACTTGCTAAATAAAATAATACCGCCTATTTCATTTTTTGAGTTTCCATCAACATGCTTTAATTTTGTGCCTCAACAGGTGGATTTGTTTATTGTTCAGCCTGGGCCTTTTGCAATCGGCGTTTAGCCAGCGTAATTGAACTAATAAACGAAAGCAACTCCAACCTCCTCACGGACTTGATTCTCGTTTAACAGTTTACGATTTTTTAAGGCGAACAATACCAACTATGAGTATAATCATTTTCATTATAAGGATAACTCATACTATGATTTGCCGCCACTATTGAAGATTTAAAGTTTTTTATAAGTTATGAAAAAAAGTATACAGGATTGTCTTAAAGAAAGAATACTCATTATAGATGGCGCCATGGGCACCATGATACAGCGGCACAAACTGGAAGAAGCAGACTATCGTGGCGAACGTTTTAAAGACTGGCATACGGATGTAAAAGGTAATAATGACTTGTTAAGCATTACACAACCAGACATTATTATAGGTATACACAAAGAATACCTTGAAGCCGGCGCAGACATTATTGAAACCAATACTTTCAGCAGTACCGTAATTGCGCAGGCTGATTATGATATGCAAACATTGGCGTATGAATTAAATGTTGCTTCTGCTATATGTGCCCGCACGGCAGCAGATGTATATACTGCTCAGAATCCTGATAAACCTAGGTTTGTAGCCGGAGCTATCGGCCCTTTAAATAAAACATTGTCATTATCACCTGACGTAAATAACCCGGGGTTCAGGGCAGTAACTTTCGATGAAGTGGCTGCTGCTTATACAGAACAAATAAAAGGATTAATTGATGGAGGCGTAGACCTGTTATTAATTGAAACAATATTTGATACGCTTAATGCAAAGGCCGCTGTATATGCCATTCAAACTTATTTCAGAACAGCAAATAGTAGCGAGGCGATAAACGAAAAAGAACACAGTTCTTCGCAACAATCTTCTACATTTCCCTCCCCTTCGGGGAGGATAGAAGGGGCCTTACCTATCATGATTTCGGGAACAATTACAGATGCCTCGGGCCGTACTTTAAGCGGGCAAACGCTGGAAGCTTTTTACATTTCTTTGATGCATGCTAACCCAATAAGCATTGGGCTTAACTGTGCATTGGGTGCTATGGAAATGCGGCCTCATATTGAAGAGTTGTCTTCAATTGCCAGTTGCTATACCTCAGCCTATCCCAATGCCGGTTTACCTAACGCATTTGGCGAATATGACGAGCAGCCGCACGAAACGGCACATATCATCGAAGAATGGGCTGCCAATGGCTGGTTGAATATTGTAGGCGGATGCTGTGGCACAACGCCGGATCATATTAAACGCATTGCAGATGAAGTGGCTAAATTTAAGCCGAGACTTTTGCCAGTTTTAGAAGAAGCATTATAATTAATTTATGAGCGAAACAACACATATCAAGCCTTTTTTACGATTAAGTGGATTGGAGCCGCTTATCGTTCGTCCGGAAACAAATTTTGTAAACGTAGGTGAGCGAACTAATGTTACTGGAAGTAAAAAATTTGCACGGCTGATAAGGGCAGGCCAGTACGAAGAGGCACTTTCTGTTGCAAGGCAACAGGTAGAAAGTGGCGCCCAGGTATTGGATGTAAATATGGACGATGCTATGCTTGAAGGTGTGGAAGCGATGACAACTTTTTTGAACCTGGTACAGGCCGAACCGGATATAGCCAGGATACCGATTATGATTGATTCTTCAAAATTTGAGATTATTGAAGCGGGATTAAAATGTGTGCAGGGTAAATGTATTGTAAACTCCATTTCCATGAAGGAAGGAGAGGCTAAATTTATTGAGCAGGCCTTTATTTGTAAAAGTTACGGCGCTTCAGTAATAGTAATGGCATTTGATGAAGTGGGGCAGGCAGATACAAAAGAACGGAAAATTGAAATTTGCCACCGGGCGTATAAAATATTAACTACCGTGGTTGGGTACCCGCCGCAGGATATTATTTTTGATCCCAACATTTTTGCCATCGCTACC
>JBGSIG010000492.1:0-1926 GCA_041742655.1 Ferruginibacter sp.
CGGGTAATCCTTCCACCGCAAAAAGCAGTACTACAAAATTGAACGACCGCAGCAATGGCAAACCACTGCGTGTATTAAGTGAAGCAGACTGGAATTTCTGGATCACCAATGGGTACATTGTTATAAAAAATGCAGTACCCCGCGAACAGGCGCAAGCCACGGCTAATTTTCTATGGGAGTTTGAAGAAAAAGATCCCAACAATACCGAAACATGGTATGCACCGCCACGTGCCGAAATGCAAATGAAAGAACTTACCAATACCGGCATGGTTGAAGTATATAACAACCAGTACCTGTGGAACAACCGCCAGGTGCAGCGTGTGTACGATGCTTTTGCTGACATTTGGGGAACTGAAAAATTATGGGTAACCATTGACCGGGCTAACCTCAATTTTCCCATACGGCCGGGGTTTGAATACAAAGGTTTTATTCATTGGGATTATGACCCCGACACAAAACCGGTAAATGTGCAGGGTGTATTGGCGCTGGCCGACCAGAATGATGTAAATATGGGGGGCTTTCAATGCATCCCTGAATTGTTTCGCACGTACGATACATGGAAGCTTACACAACCTGAAGACCGAAATCATTTTAAACCAGACACCACCGGTTTTGAAATGGAAAAAGTAAAAATGGAAGCAGGCGATCTGCTTATCTTCAACAGTCTTCAGCCACACGGTATAAGGCCCAATATGAGCGAAAATAAAGTTCGCATTGCACAATACATTTCAATGATGCCCGCAGAAGAAGACAATGAAGCTTTACGTGAATGGCGCATTACGTCATGGAAGGACAGGGTTGCACCGGAAGGTTATGCTTTTCCCGGCGACCCACGCAAATGGGAACAAACAAAATATGGAACAGCTGAATTAAATGGGTTAGGCAAAAAATTACTGGGCCTGGAAAACTGGTAGACCTTTTTTAAGAGAGATGCTCTAACAATCCATTACATAAAGACAAAAAAATCATTCTTTTCCTTTGATAGCGACGAGGTATTGAACTATTTCTTTCACAGAAGAATCAGCTACCGGGGCGCCAAAACTTTTCTGCATTTTGGTTACGATGGCTGTCCATGTTTTTTCAGGCAGGTCAGGTTGCATTTGAATGTACATGGCCGAATGGCAACTCATACAATTCATTTTAAAACTGGCATATCCCGGCGCCTCGGGCAATACGGTTTCCATAGCGTTTAGGTTGGTGGGTGCAGTTGATAAAATAGTTTCAGCCGATACAGGATGATGCGTTTCGTTTTTGCATGCAATTATTGCACCAATACAAATGGAAAATACTAACACAACATTGATGGATTGTTTCTTCATATCTACTCTGCTTTTAATGGTAATATCTCAATTTCGTTACGCATATAGCCACTTCGGTTCCACTGGTGAACCGGTTGCGTTTGTCCTTTAGCGTTAGTAGCTTTTACCTGCAAATAATATAGTCCTTTTTGGTTGGGAGTAAAATCATAATGCCAGCGCCGCCATGAATATTTACCGAGGTCAGCGTCCAGTTTTGCGGGTATCCATGTTTTGCCGCTGTCGGCAGATAACTCAACTTTTATTATGCCGTCGCCCCCATCAAATGCAAGCCCCTGTATGTGTGTTGCCTTTCCTGCAGAAATTACCTGTTGTGGTTCGGGTGCTACAAATATAGATCGAACATCCATTTTATTGATTGGCTCTACATTGGTGGCGATTGAGTCCGGGCTTTCATTACCATTTATAATACCCTTGGGAACCAGGTACGCTTTCTTCATCCAAAAACCGTCAAAACTATCTTTCAACACTTGTACATTGCTTAGCATGCCTACCCAGTAAGTGGCATACCATCCGGGTACCACCAATTTAAGTGGATAGCCATTTAATACAGGAAGTTCTTCGCCATTCATCTCATAGGCTATCATAACTTCACCATCATTTGCAAGCC
>JBGSIG010000493.1:0-2145 GCA_041742655.1 Ferruginibacter sp.
CAAAAATTTCTCTGCTCCTTCAATATTGCTGGCCTGTTTGTAAAATACCCGGTAGGCATCAAATAAAGGGACAATCGTTTTTATATCCTCAACTGTTGCTTTTATTATTTCTGGTTTCATACAGTTAGTTTAGCATCGTTAATTACAAAGTGTTTCATTTTCTTTTGGCCGAGGTTGCTTTAAACCTACGCCAAATAGCCAGGCATTGGCCGCAAAAATTGAGTTCAATATTACAATTTTTTTTACAGCTGAAAATATTCACGTTATTTGGTGTGCTACTGTTTTAAAAAGCAACTATGTGTTCAGGTAGCATTTTATAAAAGGCAAGTTTTCAGAAACAAAAAAGTTCAGACCTAAGTCAACCAATTACAACCGGCCAAGTCGTTGGCTAAGCCACATAAAAACGTTCCAGGAAAATATTGAGCTTTCTAAAATTATCTTTATTGAGGGTAAAAAAATGATTCCTTCCTTCCTTGCGGCAGGCCACTAATTCGCTATCTGATAATAACTTTATATGATGAGAGCAGGTAGGCTGAGAAAGGCCCGTAAGCTGTTGCACATCGCCACAACATATTTCACCTTTAGCAGATATTTCCTGTAGAATCGACAAGCGACAGGGATCAGCAATGGCATTCATAGCCTTCTCTATAAACCTGGCTTCACTTTTTAATGTACTCATAATGTTCACATATTTCCCTTCACGAATCAAAGGATTTTTTAATTCTGCAATATTAACCCATTTAAATTTATCAATACATTTTAGGCAGTTTTGCAATTAGGGCGTTGAAACGTTTTTTATTTCTTTAATACCTCTTCGGCTATTTTACTATTTCTTTAGTGCTTAAGAAAGAACGACATCCGATTGCTATCGGATTTGAATGCGCTCCATTTTGTAATAAAATGGCAATCACAATTAAAACTACCTTATATCAATGGAGGTAAAAGTCAACGGCAATAAATAATGGGCTTTTTCAATCACATACACTTCACCTTTCAAGCCGCCCAAAATTATTTTTATTGGTTGATGTGTGCGGTCTTCATACTCTGCCAGGCTCTGGCGGCAAATGCCACAGGGAGATATTGGGCTCCCGCTTTCACCTTTCAGGTTGTTATAACTAATTGCCATGGCAGCAATGCCTGCTCCCCCAAATTGCGAGGCAACTGCTGACAGCAATACCCGCTCTGCGCAAATTCCCACAGGGTAAGAAGCGTTTTCCTGGTTGGTGCCGGTTACAATTGTACCATCCGTTAAAATAGCAGCCGCACCCACCTTAAAATTTGAATATGGTGCATAAGCTTGTGCTGTAGCGGCTCTTGCCTGTTCCAGTAAATGCCGGTCGCTATCAGTTAATTCTGCGGCATCGGCATATACTTCCAATGAAAAGGGGATGTCTTTTTTTATCATTGAAATAAATTTAATTGCAATCGTAGTTCATTCAATGATTCTTATTCAGTAAATGAGATAAAAACTCCTCCTTACATCGCTATAAGGAGGAGCGTTTTGTTTTGAAATTACAAATTAAATACAAACAATAGTAAATTATTTTATCCAACGAAATAATCTTTTCCATCTTGGGCCATGCTCCCAGCTAAACCAAATCAAGGAAGCCTTTCCTACTACATGATCTTCCGGCACAAAACCCCAATATCGGCTGTCTAAAGAGTTGTGGCGGTTATCACCCATCAGCCAGTAATAATTCATTTTAAAAGTATAGGAAGTTGCTTCCGTGCCATTTACAAAAAACTTGCCACCCCTGCTCTCAAATTCATTGCCTTCATAAGTTCTAATGCAACGTTCGTAGCGGATGTAGTTGTCAGGTGTCAACTGTATACTTCCCCCTTTTTTAGGAACCCAGATGGGGCCGTAGTTGTCTGCACTCCAATGAGCGGCTGTATCATAATAAGGAAATAATCGATTTTCAACGGGTGAAATATAATCAGACAATATATAACCGGCCGGTAAAGCAAGATGAAGTTTTTCTTCGTTGGTAATATTTACTAAATATGTATTGTTATTAATCTGTTGAATATCTCTTTGCTCAGGACGGACATGTATACCCATCGGCTCAAGTGTTTCTTTATCCAATTCCGGTGAATTTGACGGCGTAGTAATTTTATAATAGCGCTGCGCCTGCGGAAAAAAAT